>NZ_JAGGLG010000012.1 GCF_017874315.1 Symbiobacterium terraclitae
CGACTCGGAGTGCTTGACGAAACGCCGGATGCGTGACCCGCATGTCCGGTGTTGTGAGAGGCCGTAGGGCGACCCTACGGTCTACTCGATCTTCTGCCGTCGTCCGGCGGGGAGGGGGCCCGCGCTCCTCCCTGCTTTCGGTATGCTATAATCGTGCTTGAGTTTTTCAGGGGCTGGACCCGCCGGGGCGGGCCGGCCACCGGGGAGGTCAGACCGGTGCTGCTGGCGATCGACGTAGGCAACACATTCATCGTGCTGGGCGTCTTTGCGGGTGAGCGCCTCGAGGCGGAGTGGGCCGTGCACACGGACCCGCGCAAGACCCTGGATGAGTACGGGCTGCTCTTCACCAGCCTGCTCGAGCGCTCCGGATTCAGCCGTCGCCAGGTGACGGCCGTGACCATCGCGTCGTCGGTGCCGCCGCTCCTGCCCACGCTGGAGTGGATGTGCCAGAAGTACTTCCACCTCAAGCCGCTGGTGATCGGGCCAGGCGTGCGCACGGGCATGATGATCCGGTACGACAACCCACGGGAGGTGGGTGCGGACCGGATCGTCGGCGCGGTCGCGGCCTTTGAGAAGTACGGCGGCCCCCTGATCGTGGTGGACTTCAGCACGGCGATCATCCTGGACGCGATCTCGGCCCGGGGGGAGTACCTGGGCGGCGTGATCGCCCCGGGGATCGACGTCTCGGCCGACGCCCTGTTCCAGTTTGCGGCCAAGCTCCCCCGCATCGAGCTGGCGAAGCCGGAGCGGGCGCTGGCGCGCAACACGGTGCACGCCATGCAGTCTGGCATCATCTTCGGTTTTGCCGGCATGGTGGACGAGCTGGTGGAGCGCATGGCGGCCGAACTCGACCCCCGGCGGCAGGGCTGCAAGGTCGTCGCCACCGGCGAGCAGGCGGAGCTGCTGGCCGGGGAGTGCGCCACGATCCAGCACTACGACCCCTACCTCGCGCTGAACGGCCTTCGCATCATCTACGACCGGCACCAGGCTGCCCGGGGAGGGAGGTAGCGCGCATGCTGCTGGCGATGGACGTCGGGAACACCAACATCACCGTCGGTCTGTTCCTGGACAGCGAACTGATCACCATGTGGCGCCTGGCCGCCGACCGGGCGCAGACCTGGGACGAGTACGGCCTGCAGCTGGTTCACCTCCTGGAGGGCGACGGCCACACCCCCGGCGACATCTCCTGCGCTGCGATGGCGTCGGTGGTTCCGCCGCTCAACGCCGTGCTGAGCCGGGCCGTGCAGCGCTACCTGAACGTGAACCTGAAGGAGCTGCGGAGCAACCTGCGCAGCCTGCCCGCCATCCGGTATGACAACCCCGACGCCCTCGGCACCGACCGGCTGGTGAACGCCCTGGCCGGCTGGGAGATCTACGGGCGTCCGCAGGGCCGGCCTGTGATCGTCGTCGACTTCGGTACGGCCACCAAGCTGGAGTGCGTCAGCGCCGAGGGCGAGTACCTGGGGGGCTGCATCGCCCCGGGCATCGGGATCGCCACGGACGCCCTGACCCGGCGCACGGCCCTGCTGCAGCGGGTGGAGCTGCAGCGGCCGCGGTCCGTGATCGGGCGCAACGTCGTCGCCAGCCTCCAGTCAGGCATCCTCTTCGGGTTCGTCGGCCTGGCCGACGGGCTGGTGCGGCGGCTGGCCAGGGAGATCGCGCCAGCGGGACCGCAGCCGGTGGTTGTGGCCACCGGAGGGCTGGCGGACCTCGTGGCGCCCGAGAGCCACACGATCGAGCTGGTCGACCCGCACCTCACGCTGCAGGGGATCCGGCGCATGTACGAGCTGAACTGGGCCGACCCCGTGCGGGAAGCCTAGCCCGGGCGCGCCGGGAAGGAAAGGGCACGCACTCGGGCGAAACACGGGGAAAGAGGGACAGCTATCCATTCCGCATGCGGGAGGTACCCCGATGTCGATTCTGCGAACCAGGGTGGTCTGCCTGATTGCAGCCCTGCTGCTCCTCACCGCCTGCGCCAGGGAAGCGCAGCCGAAGCAGGTGGATCCCACCCTTGCTGACCTGCGCCAGCGGGTGTCCGCCGCCTTCGACGGCACGGCGTCCAGCGCCGCCCGCCGCGCCGCAGCCGACGATTCGGTGCGGCTTCTGCTTTCACTGCTGCAGCGGCCTGAGTCCTACGAGATCACCGACGAGGAGTGGTCCGCCTCGCCCCGGCCCGGCGTCGAGGTGATGGTGCGCCACGTGGACCTGGGGAGCGGCGTCCACCTTTACGCCCTGGCGCTGCCGGGCCGCAGCCTGGTGGACGAGGCCGACCGGGTCGTCGTCCAGGTGCGCGGCGGCAGCATGCCCTTCGCTTACGAACTGACCCCGCTCCCGCTGGGCCGCCTGGATGCGGCCCGGGTGTACAGCGAGCCCGGTGGGCAGCTGATCACCCTCACGCTGCGCGAGGGCGAGCGCACGGGCTTCGTGGCCCAGTTCAGCGGGCCGGGAAGCGGCCCCTTCGCGCTGGTCTCCGACGCGTTCGCCGGCATGGAGGGGACCTACGGCACCGCACAGCTGAAGCTGGAGGAGGGCATCCTGCGGGTGACCATCGCGGACGGCCCGTGGGCGCCCGCCTTCGACGACCGGGAACGCGGCACCCTCGTGCTGGCGCCGGAGGTCTACCTGAAGTGGGACGGCCGGTTTAAGCTGGTCGACGAGTCGCGGTTTGACGCCGTCACCCTGATGTCCATGGCCACAGATCCGGCCAAGTGGTGCCGCCAGGAGGGCGACTGCCCGCAGGCGGTGTTCGAGGCGCTGTCTGTATCGCCGAAGCAGGCCGCGGAGATCGCCTGGCAGCTGGCCACGGCCAAGCTGACCCGGACGCTGGCGGCGGAGGGCGGCTGGTCGGACGGGCTGGCGCTCCGGCTGCCCGACGGCTCCCGCATCCTCGAGGACGAGGGGCGTGCGCTCTCCGCCCGGCTGCTTACGGTGCCCGCCCCCGAGTCCCTCAAGGGGCTCGCGTATACGGCCGTGCAGTTTCGCACGGGCGGCGGGATCCCGCTCACCCGGGTGCTCGACCTGCCCGGCCCGGTGGAGTCGGTGCGCGTGACGGCCCACCACGGTAACCCGGCCCTCCTGCTGGTCGTCGACGAGACGGCCGACCGGGAAGCCGGTACCGTGGAGAGCCGCGGGGTTCACCTGCTGCTGCTGGACGCCGGCAACGACTGGCAGCCGGCCAGCGACTGGGTGGGCTTCCTGCCCGAGGCGCCGCTGTGGAACATCGCCTCGGTCTCCCCTCACGCGGTCACCATCTCCTGGGACCGGGACCAGATGCCCGACTTCAGCGTGGCGCTGGAGGCGGGTGAGGAGCCGCAGGTGGCGGTCTGCCAGCGGCCCGGGGACTGCCACTACCTGACCTGGGTGGACGGCACGCTCAACTCCCTGCCCATCCTCACCTACTACGTGGCCGAGCTCACCCGTCCGCACACCCCGGGCGAGCTGGAGTGGTACGCGGGTCAGGTGGCCGAGTTCCTGAGGCGGGTCGACCCGGCCTCACCGACGGCCAACCGCCTGCGGCAGCTGATCGACCCGGACGGGCGCTACGGGGTCTCCGTCATTGAGGCCGGCGACAACACGCGGCTGGTCTCGCTCCCCCCCAACCCCACCGGCACGCACCTGGCCATCCTCCACTACCCCGGGCAGGCGCAGCTGGTCGCCACCTACGACGGGGTGGTCTCCCGCTGGGAGGCGGCCCAGATCGTCCAGGCCGGCCAGGAGCGGCGGCTGCTGCTCCTCGGGCGGTCCGACGTGGCGGCGACGCTGCTGGCCTTCAACTGGCAGTACGGCGTCTGGGCGCCCGCCGATCCCCTGGAGGAGGAGGTCAACCGCATCATGGTGCTGTCGCTCCGGGTGATGCACACGCCGGGGGCGGAGCGCCCGGCGCGGGGCCTTATCGTCCTGGGCGGGCAGACGATGCGGGCGTCGCTTAGCAGCACCGGCGCCAGCTTCTGCGAGGGCGTCATGGGCTGCATCAACTACCGGTACGACGGCGGATGGCGACTGGACTAGGCGCGGCGAGGGCCTGCACCCGTGCGTGCAGGCCCTCTTTGTGCCCGTCATTCCGTTCTGTGCATCCATTCGGGGCCGGTCTGGCTGCCGACCCACTCCTCGCCGTCCTCCCAGACTTCCTTCTTCCAGATCGGCACGATCTGCTTCAGCCGCTCGATGGCGTGCCGGCACGCCTCGAACGCGTCCGCCCGGTGGGGCGTGGCGACGGCGATGACGACGCTGGCCTCGGTGATGGCCAGCTTGCCGACCCGGTGGACGATGGCCGTGCGCGCCCCGGGCCAGCGCTCCGCGATCTCCCGCCCGATCTGCTCCATCTGGGCCACGGCCATCTCGGCGTAAGCCTCGTACTCCAGATGTACGGTGCGCCGGCCGTGGGTCCATTCCCGAACCGTGCCCACGAAGACCACGGTGGCGCCGGAGTGGGGGTTGGTCACGCGGGCGGCGATCTCGTCGGCGGAGAGGGGATCGGTGGTGACCTCGAAGAGGGGCCGCTCGGCAGGGCCGGGGGCTCCGCCGCTGACCGGCGGGATGAGTGCGACTTCATCCCCGTCGGCTAGCCGGCGGTCCGGGGTGGCATACTCGCGGTTGATTGCGATGGAGAGGACCGGAGCCAGCCGGGCGAGACCCGGGTAGTCCTTCTGCAGTTGCTCCAGGAGCTGCGCGGCGGTCAGTCCGGTCCAGTCGCCCTGCAGCGAGCGCCGGCCGACCGCGTCGGCCGCGGCGGCAAACAGCTTCACGGTGATCAATGGTGACCCTCCCCGGGGAGTTGGTTCGACCGCACTCAGTATAGAACACCAGCAGGGGGGGCGTCCACCGTCGGGCGCCGCACTTGCGCCGCTTTCCACCTCGCAGGGTGTAGCGTATACTTAGGCTTGGAAGAAGGGGGGCGCCGTCATGGTAGGCGTGGATCTCGTCAGCGTCGGCGTGGTGGAGGAGACCGCGAGCGTGATCCTCGTGCTGCGGGCCGCTGCGCTCGGCCGCCTTCTGGTGATGGAGGTCGGCCTCATGGAAGGCAGGGCGATTGCCCTCGAGGCCGAGGGCGTGCGGACGCCCCGCCCGCTGACGCATGAGCTGACCCACCGCGTGATGGAGGCGCTGGGGGGCACGTTGACGCGGGTGGTGATCTGCGACTACCGTGACCGGACGTTCTTCGCGGACCTCGAACTGCTCACCGCCGAGGGGCGGGAGGTGCTGGTCGACGCGCGCCCCAGCGACGCCATCGCACTGGCTCTGAGGGCCGGCGTCCCGATCGTGGCCGAGGAGGCCGTGCTGGAAGCCGCCGGGGTTCCCGAAGAAGAGCTGGAAGAGGAGCTGGAAGAGGAGGAGGCGACCCCCGACGGGGCGGAGAAGGAGGACGACGGGGAGAAGGGACCCGTCCTGCACTAGCCGGGCGGGGGCGCCGCTACCCGCACCCCACACCGAGGAGGAGATCACATGAGCCGAATGCTACCCGAGTTGAATCCGCCTGAGCGGCTCCTCATGGGGCCCGGCCCTTCCAACGTCGACCCGCGGATCCTCCGGGCGATGGCTACGCCGGTCATCGGGCACCTGGATCCTGCCTTCCTGGGGCTGATGGACGAGACGATGGGTTGGCTCCGCCAGGTGTATCAGACCCGCAACCACCACACGGTCCCCATCTCGGCCACGGGCTCTGCGGGCATCGAGACGATGCTCGTCAACCTGCTGGAGCCCGGTGACGACGTGGTGGTAGGCATCATCGGCTACTTCGGCCAGCGGATGGCCGACGTGGCCGCGCGCACGGGCGCGAACGTTCGGGTGATCGAGGCGCCGCTGGGCGAGTCGATTCCGCCGGAGCGGTTCGAGGAAGAGCTGAAGCGGAAGCCGGCCAAACTGGTGGCCATGGTGCACGCCGAGACCTCTACCGGCGCGGAGCAGGAGGTCGCGGCGGTGGCGGAGATCGCCCACCGGTACGGCGCGCTCCTCGCCATCGACTGCGTGACCTCCCTGGGCGGCATGCCGGTCAAGATCGACGAGTGGGACGTGGACGCGGCGGCCTCCTGCTCCCAGAAGTGCCTCGGGGCACCTCCCGGACTCTCGCCGGTCACCTTCGGCCCGCGGGCGATGGAGGTCGTCTCCGGCCGGAAGTCCAGGTGCCAGTCGTGGTACCTTGACCTGAACCTGCTCTTCGCCTACTGGGGCGACGGCAAGGCCAACACCCGGGTCTTCCACCACACGGGGCCGATCACGATGATCTACGCCATGCGCGAGGCGCTGCGGATTGTGCTGGAGGAGGGGCTCGAGGCCCGGTTTGCCCGCCACCGCAAGGCGCACGAGGCGTTCGTGGCCGGCCTGGAGGCCATGGGACTCTCGCTCTTCACCCGGGGCAGGCGGCTCCCGATGCTGAACGTGATCAACATCCCCGAGGGAATCGACGACCTGACGGTCCGCCGCCGGCTGCTGGAGGAGAACATCGAGATCTCCGGCGGCTTCGGGCCCCTCGCCGGCCGGACCTGGCGAGTCGGCCTGATGGGCGTCAACGCCAACCCCGCCCCGGTGATGCGGCTGCTGAGCGCCCTCGAGACCGCGCTGGTGGAGCAGGGGTACCGGTGCGAACGCGGCGCGGCGGTCGCAGCCGCCCGGGCCGTGTACAAGCAGTAGGTCCCGGGGGACGACAACAGGCGGGGCCCTCCGTCACATGCGGAGGGCCCCGCCTGCTTCTTCTGTCCGCGGCCGGCGGGCTGCTAGGCCCGCTCCGCCCGGAGCGGCTGCCGGAGCCGCAGCGCCTCCTGGCAGGCCGCGGTGATGGCGTGCAGCAGGTCCCGGAACACCTCGGCGGCCGGCGTGGTGGCGAACACGGCAGACGCCACCGCAGGCGAGCCGGCCACGCTCGCCTGATGCCAGCGGGTTACGGGGGGGAGCGGCGGCAGCCCCGGCAGCGCAACGGGGGCGCCCGAACCGCTCATCCCGGGCGTCCGCCGGCCCTGTGCGCCCTCCGGGCCGAAGGCGAGGGAGGAGAAGCAACACACGTACCACCCCCGCGCCACGCCGGGGTCGGAGCGGAAGCCGACCGGCGGCGGGAAGCGGCGCAGGGCGATCCTGATGCCCTCGGCGGTCAGCGAGACGACGCCGTCATCGGTGCGCGCGATCTCGGTCTCGTCCGGGCCGCCGTAGAACGCGCCCATCGGGGCGCCGGCGCCGTCCAGGAAGGTCAGGGTGGGCACGAGCAGCTGCCCGAGTCGGGGAGTGACCCGCTCCACCTCCCTCAGGAGGGATCCCGCCACCACCGGCTGCAGCTCGGCCGTGCGAACGGCTCCCAACCGCATCAGCAAGGGGTAGGGATCGGCGCCGAGTATCTCAATGGCGTCTTGCATCCGAACCAGATGGGCCAGGGGAACCACGTGCCTGGTACCCCCGGCGGCCTCGAGGAGCAGCTGCTGCCGCATTCGCGTCCCTCCTGAGATAGAAATGCATGTTGGGCGAGATAAGCTGCGGTTATATTACAGCAAACGCACCGACTTTCTCTCCCCGGGCGGGAGGTGGTCCTGTCGCCGCCTGTGAAGCGCCTTGAGCCGAAGTGCACAAACTGACGCAAGGGCGATAAGTAACGCTACTGGGAGGAATTGCTCCCAGTAATAGCCTTTCAGAACGTTGACAGTACTTTGGTTGCAGGACTACAATGAGCACGGTCTACAGTCCCCAGGCGCCTTGTACCTACTTCTTGCATCGGAGGACGGGGTAAGGTCCAGTATGAACGGGGAAGGGGTTCCTGACAAGACCATAGGGGGAAGGAGCGTACCAGGGAATGCGAGAGTTCGTGCAGCGCAACCATTTCCTGCTCCGCCGGCTCCACTCGCTGACCGGTGTGGTGCCCGTGGGCCTATTCCTGGTGTTCCATCTGTTCGAGAACTCGAGGGCAATACAGGGAGTTGAGGCCTACAACCACGTCGTAGAGTCGATCAACTCGCTGCCGTTCGTGCTGCTGTTCGAGATCTTCGGCATCTTCCTGCCCCTGTACTTCCACGCCATCTACGGCATCTGGATCGCACTGGACGCCCGGCACAACGTTTCCAACTACAGCTACGGCCGGAACTGGGCGTTCCTGCTGCAGCGCGTCACCGGCCTCATCACGCTCGTCTGGGTTACTTATCATATCTTCCACTTCCGTGTCCCGAAGGCCCTGGGTGCCTACAACGAGGGCACCGCCATGCCGGGCCTGCCCGATTACTTCACCGTGGCCAACGCCTTCGCCGATCCCATCGTGGCGACGATCTACGGCATCGGCATCATCGCCGCGGCCTACCACTTCGCCAACGGCCTCTACACGTTCCTCATCACCTGGGGCATCACCATCGGGCCGCGCAGCCAGCGGGTCTCCAGTGTGGTGACGAACGTGCTCTTCGTCATGGTCTCGGCGATGGGCCTCACCGCCCTGTTCGCATTCCGCTGATGTAGGAGGGAACAGTCGTGCGCAATCTGATCGTCGTTGGCGGTGGCCTGGCCGGGCTCATGGCGGTGATCAAGGCCGCAGAGGCCGGGTTCCACGTCGACCTCATCTCGCTGGTTCCCGTAAAGCGTTCCCACTCCGTGTGCGCGCAGGGGGGCATCAACGGCGCCGTCAACACCAAGGGCGAGGGCGACTCCCCCTGGATCCACTTCGATGATTCGGTCTACGGCGGCGACTTCCTCGCGGACCAGCCGCCCGTCAAGGCGATGTGCGAGGCGGCCCCCGGCATCATCTACCTCTTCGACCGGATGGGCGTGCCGTTCAACCGCACGCCGGAAGGGCTGATCGACTTCCGCCGCTTCGGCGGCACGCTGCACCACCGCACCGCCTTCTCCGGCGGCTCCACCGGCCAGCAGCTGCTCTACGCGCTGGATGAGCAGGTGCGCCGCTTCGAGGTGGACGGCAAGGTTACCAAGTGGGAGGGCTGGGACTTCACCGGCCTCGTCCTCCACGAGGGGCGCGTGGTCGGCTGTACCGCGCAGAACCTGACCACGATGGAGTTCCGGGCCTTCAAGTCGGATGCCGTCATCATGGCCACCGGCGGCATCGGCATGATCTTCGGCAAGTCCACCAACTCCGTGATCAACACCGGTTCCGCGGCGGCCATCGTCTACCAGCAGGGCGCGTGGTACGCCAACGGCGAGATGATCCAGGTGCACCCCACCGCCATCCCGGGCGACGACAAGCTGCGGCTCATGTCCGAGTCGATCCGCGGTGAGGGCGGGCGCGTCTGGACGTACAAGGATGGCAAGCCCTGGTACTTCCTCGAGGAGAAGTACCCGAAGTACGGCAACCTGGTCCCGCGCGACATCGCCACCCGCGAGATCTTCGACGTCTGCGTCAACCAGAAGCTGGGCGTGGACGGCAAGAACATGGTCTACCTGGATGTGAGCCACATCCCCGCGGAGACCCTGCGCCGCCGCATCGGCAACCTGATCGACATGTACAAGAAGTTCGTCGGCGACGACGCGACCAAGGTGCCGATGAAGATCTTCCCGGGTGTCCACTATACCATGGGCGGCCTATGGGCTGGGTACGAAAAGAAGGCCAACAACGACATGGACCTCGACAGCCCGAAGAGCTTCATGACCAACATCCCCGGGCTGTACGCCGCCGGCGAGGCCTCCTTCCAGCACCACGGCGCCAACCGTCTGGGCGCCAACTCCCTGGTCTCCTGCGTCTTTGACGGCATGGTGACCGGTCCCGCGGCCGTGCGGTACATCAAGGGCCTCAACACCACCCCCGCCGAGGAGCTTCCCGACTCGATCTTCGAGGCGGCGGTGCGCGAGGCCCAGGAGAAGTACCAGCGCATCCTGCGCATGGACGGCCCGGAGAACCCCTACGTCATCGCCGACGAGCTCGGCAAGGTCATGACCGACAACGTCACCGTCGTGCGGTACAACAAGAACCTCGAGGAGACGCTGGTGAAGATCGCCGAGCTCAAGGAGCGCTACTGGCGGATCGGCGTGCCCGACACCGGCAGCCACTCCAACCAGCCGGCCGTCTTCACCCGCTGGCTCCACGGCATGCTGGTGCTCGCCGAGGTCATCACCAAGGGTGCCCTGGCCCGCAACGAGTCCCGCGGCGCCCACTACAAGCCGGAGTTCCCCGAGCGAGACGACGTGAACTGGCTCAAGACCACGATCGCTAGGCACACCGAGTCCGGGCCCGAGCTGAGCTATATCCCCGTCGACGTCACCCACATCCAGCCGCGCAAGCGGGACTACACCAAGAAGTAAGGGGGTACGGGAACCGTGGCCGAGCAGAAGTTCATCCAGCTCCGGATCAGGCGGCAGGAGGGCCCAGACAAGCCGTTCTACTGGGAGGAGTTCCGGCTCCCGTACCGTCCCAACGCCAACATCATCTCCTGCCTGATGGAGATTCAGCGCAACCCGGTCAACGCCGAGGGCAAGCGCACCACGCCCGTCACGTGGGACTGCAACTGCCTGGAAGAGGTGTGCGGCGCCTGCTCCATGGTCATCAACGGCAAGGCCCGCCAGGCCTGCTCCGCGCTGGTTGACACCCTGGAGCAGCCGATCACCCTCGAGCCGCTGAAGTCCTTCCCGCTCGTGCGCGACCTGATGGTCGACCGCTCCCGCATGTTTGAGGCGCTCAAGCGGGTGCGGGCCTGGATCCCCATCGACGGCACGCACGACCTGGGTCCCGGCCCCCGGCAGTCGCCGTACGACCAGGAGTGGATGTATAAGCTGTCCGAGTGCATGACGTGCGGCTGCTGCATGGAGGCTTGCCCCAACTACAACGAGACGACCGACTTCATCGGTCCCGCCCCGATCTCGCAGGCCCGGCTCTTCAACGCCCATCCCACGGGCAAGATGCACGCCCACGAGCGGCTGGAGGCCCTGGCCGGCCCCGGCGGCGTCATGGAGTGCGGCAGCGCCCAGAACTGCGTGCGGGCCTGCCCGAAGGAGATCCCGCTCACCACGTCGATCGCCGACATCCAGCGCCAGCTTACAGGGTACATGGTCAAGAAGATGTTCGGGAAGTAAGCATCAGGGTCCGCCAGCCCGGTTCCGGGCGGCGGACCCTATCCGTTCAGGGAGGTCCAGTTCAGGTAGAGCAGCGGCAGCTGCCAGGGCAGGGTGGCCATCAGCGCGATGGCCAGCGTGCGCGCGGGCGGCAATCCAGAGACCGCCCGGATCCCCGCGGTGAGCGCCCCGATCCGCCACACCAGGAAGGGCAGCGACAGCCAGAGCGAGAGCATGTCCTGCTCCTTGAGGGCCGGGACGAAGGTGACCACGTCCTCCGCCAGGAAGAACACCCAGATCAGGCCGGTGTACTTCATCGCGTCGGCCAGCCTGATGCGCCAGCCGAATGCCAGTCCGCTCCAGAAGAGCAGCCCCACCTGGACACTGAAGATCATGAAGAGCAGGCTGAAGAGGTTGAACAACAGCAGGTCGGCGGGCACGCCCGGCCCCGCCGCACGGACGTCGGGGTGGAACAGCAGCATGACCGCCTCGATCGTGAAAACGCAGAGGAGGATCCACAAGTAGGCGTACCGCATCTCCTTCTGCGCCTGCGCGAAGGTCTCTGCCGGCCGGAGCAGCATCCCGCGAATCCAGTCAGGCAGCGCCAATGTAACCTCGCTCCTTATCAGTCATAGGGCAGCGGCTCCCGCCGTGCCGCCACGCTCTGGGTCAGGCCGATCGCGGCCATGTTGGCCACGAGGGCCGTGGGGCCGTAGCTCACGAAGGGCAGCGGGATGCCGGTCACCGGCATCAGCCCCATCGTCATGCCGACGTTCTCCAGCACGTGCGCGCCGAAGAGCGCCGCGACGCCCACGACGATCAGCGTACCATAGCGGTCGTTGGCCGAGAAGGCGATCACCGCCAGCCTGAGGAAGAGCAGCGCGTACAGCCCCAGCAGCACCGCGCCGCCCACAAACCCCCACTCCTCGACCAGCGCCGCGAAGACGAAGTCGGTGTGGGGGAAGGGGAGCCAGCCGTTCTGCTGGTACTCGCCCTTGCCGTACCCCTTGCCCCAGATGTCGCCGGAGGCGATGGCCATCTTCGACTGCAGCACCTGGTAGCCGGCGCCCTCGGGATCCTTCTCGGGGTAGAGGAAGGCGTCGATGCGATTCCACTGCCCCGGGTTGATGTTCAGCGGAAAGACTGTACCGTAGGTGTAGTGGCTCCAGACCGATCCGACCACGAACGCGGCCGCCAGCACGCCTGCGGCCAGCAGCTTGCGGCCCGGAAATCCGCGGCCGTACACCATGACGACACCGATGACGGCGAAGACCAGCGCCGTGCCCAGGTCCTTCTGCAGCACGACCGCCCCCAGGACCGGCATGACGTGGAGAATCGGTGGCGCCAGGTGCCACCACGCCTCGAGCCTCTCCATGTCGTCCAGCTGCTTCGCCAGCGTGACGATCAGGAGGACCTTGCCGAGCTCGGAGGGCTGTACCATGATGACGCCGAGGTCCAGCCAGTTCTTGTTGCCCATGACCTCGACGCCGAAGGCGACGACGGCGAACAGCATCGCGATGTTGAAGGCGTATACCCACCAGTGGAGGGTTCGCAGTTCATTGTAGTCGAGCAGGACGAGGATCGCCCAGGCGACCATTCCCATGATCAGCGCAGCCGCCTGCTTGATGAGGTCCGCCTTGACCTCGTAGCTCGGCGCTGCGCTGGAGATCACGACGAAGCCGACGGCGGTGATCGCGAGCACGATAGCGAAGAGCGGCCAGTCGATCATCTTCCAGAAGCGCGGGTGCCAGTACAGTGCGATCACCTCCGCAGCGGTATACCATTTCGTATGACTTGATCAAACCCCTCCTGGTTGCTTCTGGGGACGAACAAAATACGGTGCCACCGCAGGGTGGCACCGGCACAGATCATAGCGGTTTCGGCTAGACCTTCTTGACGGGCAGGCCCAGGTTCCCCCGGCCGCCGTCCCGGGGCCTCGCCTCGTTCACGGTGAGCGGGCGTCCGGCCCACTCGGCGCCGTTCAGGGCATCGATGACCAGCTGGGCTGCCTCGTCCGGCACCTCGACAAACCCGAAACCGCGGCTGCGGCCGGTCTCTCGGTCTGTCACAATGCGAGCGGAGATGACCTCGCAGTATTGCGAAACGGCATTGTGCAGGTCGTCACTGGTGGCGGCCCACGGCAGGTTACCGAAATAAAGGGTCTTGGCCATCTGCTCTCGTACTCCCGTCTCTTTGGATTTCTCGCAGCCGGTTGCCCCGCAGGCAACATCGCGATGCTTAATTCAGTTTACACGTAGGGCTGGTCATGGTGCAAGAGGGTTTGACCACGCGGCGCGCTTTGGTTACAGTGAAATCACCCAGATTGTGGAGGGGTTGCTGTGCTGCGAAGGTTGGTGGCTGCGCTGCTGAGTCTCGTGCTTCTGGCAAGCTGCGCCGAGCCTCAGAACGGCGGCGCCGGGGCGGTCGCCGTACAGCCTCCCGCCGAGTCCGGAGACTCGCCGGGGGTGACAACCGGCGCTCCGCCTGCACCTGAGGCTGCCCCATCAGTCTATGATCTTGTCATCCGCGGTGGTACTCTCGTCGACGGTACCGGAGCCTCCCGCTACCGGGGAGACGTGGCGATCGTCGGCGACCGCATCGTCGCCGTGGGTGAGCTGGGCCTCTACACGGCCGACCGCGTCATCGACGCAGAGGGGATGGTCGTGGCGCCCGGGTTCATCAACCCGCACTCCCACACCCACGACGACCTGCTCAACCCCTTTGTTGAACGCGACGCCAAGGCGTCGCTGATGCAGGGGATCACGACGGAGTTCGGCGGGGTCGACGGCCGCTCCCCGGTGGACATCGCAGCCGCCCTTGCGCAGCTGGAGGAAGAGGGGACAGGCGTCAACTTCGGCCTGTTCCTGGGCCAGGGGTCGGTGCGGGCGCACGTGATGGGCTGGGCCCCGGGTCCGGCCGGTGAAGCGCAGCTGGCCGAGATGAAGCGGCTGGTGCGCGCGGGCATGGAGGCCGGCGCATTCGGCCTCTCCACCGGCCTCGAGTACCAGCCGGGCTCCTTCGCTGACCAGGCCGAGCTGACGGCGCTGGTCGCCGAGACCGCCCCCTACGGGGGCATCTACTCGACGCACGTGCGCAGCGAGGGCGACCGGGTGGTCGAAGCCATCCGGGAGGCGCTGGCGATCGGCGCTGAGGCCGGCGTGCCCGTGAACCTGGCCCACCTCAAGATCGTGCACTACCGCAACTGGGCGAAGGAGGACGAGGTGGTCGCGCTCATCGAGGAAGCCCGGAGGGCCGGCCAGCGGGTCTTCGCCGACGTCTACCCCTACCTGGCGCCGGACTACGCGGTCAACCGGCCCCTATCGGAATGGGCCGCGCTCCTTCCGCCCGAGCACCTGCTGATCGTGGACGGCGCCGCGGAGGAGCTGCACGGGCTGACCGTGGCCGAGGCCGCCTCCCGCCTGGGCGTCCCCGCGGCGGAGGCCGCAGGCAGGCTGCTCGCCCGCTACCCGTCCGTGCGCATCGTCGCGCTGGTCTCCAGCGGGAGCGCCATGCGCCGGTTCTTCCAGGCCGAGTGGAGCCTGGTCTCCACGGACGGCGAGGCCCAGCCCAAGCTGGCCACGGCGGCGGAGGCTCGGCGTTACGCTTTCCACCGGCGCTCCTACGGAGCCTACCCGCAGCTGCTGGGCACGCTCGTGCGGGAGGAGAAGCTGCTGACGCTGGAGCAGGCCGTGCGCAAGGCCACCGGCCAGGTGGCCGACGAGTTCGGCCTGACGGACCGGGGATACCTGAAGGCGGGGCAGTTCGCGGACGTGGTCGTGTTCGACCCGGAGACCATCGCAGACCGCACCACGTGGTTGAGCCCCCAGGAGTACCCTGAGGGCATCGCCTACGTGCTCGTCAACGGCCACGTGGTGGTGGAGCAGGGAGAGTGGAAGGGAGGACGGTACGGCCGCCTGCTCCGCCGCGGCGAGTAAGGAGGTGACGTGCGTGGCTTACTGGCTGATGAAGACGGAGCCGGAGGAGTTCAGCTACGCCGACCTGGAGCGGAAGTCGCCCGAGATGTGGGACGGCGTGCGCAACGCGGCCGCGGCGAGGCACATGCGCGCCATGCGGTCCGGGGACCTCTTCCTCTTCTACCACACCGGGAGTGAGCGGGCGATCGTAGGCGTGGGGCGCGTGGTGAGCGAGCCCTACCCCGACCCCACCGCGGAGGAGGGCAACTGGGTGGCTGTGGACGTCGAGCCGGCGTACCGGCTGCCGTCGCCCGTGACGCTGGCGGCCATCAAGGCCGACCCGCGCTTTTCGGACTGGGCGCTGGTCCGGCAGTCGCGCCTCTCCGTGATGCCTGTCTCGCCGGACCAGTGGCAGTGGATCCACGAGATGGCCCGAATGGGCTGATAAGGCGGCTCCGTTTCGTCCGACGGACGCCCTATGGTCGGACAGATGTTAAATGGTATACACTAATACGGAGTATCTCGGGCCCGCCGCCGGTGACTGGCGGGCAGTGCGCCCGAAAGGAGCCGTGATCAGCCCCGATGCTGAAGAATGACCGCTTTCTCCGCGCCTGCCGCCGCCAGGTGGTCGACCGTACCCCGGTCTGGTTCATGCGCCAGGCCGGGCGCTACCAGCCCGAGTACCGGCAGATTCGTGAGAAGTATACGCTGATGGAGATCTGCGAGCACCCGGACGTCTGCGCCGAGGTCACGCTCCTGCCGGTCCGCCAGCTGGGCGTCGACGCCGCCATCCTCTTCTCCGACATCATGACCCCGCTCAGGGGCATGGGGCTGAAGGTGGACATCGTCGAGAACGTGGGCCCCGTGTTCGAGGAGCCCATCGTGCGGGAGGAGCAGGTCTCGGCGCTTCCGCCGTTCGACGCGGAGGAGGCCGTGCCCTACGTGCTCGAGACGATCCGGATCCTTGTGCGGGAGCTGGACGTGCCGCTCATCGGCTTCGCCGGGGCGCCCTTCACGCTGGCCTCCTACATGGTGGAGGGCCGGCCGACCCGTGACTACCGCAAGGTCAAGACCTTCATGTACAGCGAGCCCCGTGTCTGGGGGCAGCTGATGGAGAAGCTCGCGGCGATGGTGGCCCGGTACCTGGTGCAGCAGGTGGAGGCCGGCTGCCAGGCGGTGCAGGTCTTCGACTCCTGGGTGGGCAACTTGACCCGCGCCGACTACGAGACCTACGTGCGGCCGTACATGTACCCGATCATCGAGGCCGTGCGCGCCACCGGTGCGCCCGTCATCCACTTCGGGGTGAACACGGGCCACCTGCTGGCGTCGATGGCCGACCTCCGGCCCGACGTGATGGGCGTCGACTGGCGCACGGACCTGGACGAGGCCTGGCGGATCATCGGGCCGGACTTCGCCGTGCAGGGCAACCTGGACCCGGTGGCGGTCTTCGCCCCGCCGGAGGTGCTGGAGGCCAAGGTGACGGACGTGCTGCGCCGCGCCGGCCGCCGGCCCGGGCACATCTTCAACCTCGGCCACGGCGTGATGCCGCAGATGTCGGTGTCGGCGCTGCAGCGGGTCGTGGAGCTGGTCCACGCTTACGAAGTGCGGGAGGTGTAGAGGAGCATGGCAAGGCCCGTGGTGGGCGTGCTCGTCATGGCCTACGGCACGCCCAACCGCAAGGAGGAGATCCTGCCGTACTACACCCACATCCGGCGCGGGCGCCCGCCCACGCCAGAGCAGCTGCAGGAGCTGATCGAGCGCTACGAGGCGATCGGCGGCCTGTCCCAGCTGAACCAGATCAGCCGGAGCCAGGCGGAGTCGGTGCTGCGGGCGCTGCAGGCGATGGCGCCGGACGTGGACTGGCGGCTCTACCAGGCCAATAAGCACTGGGAACCGTGGATCCCGGACGTGGTGGCCCGGATGGCCGAGGACGGCATCCAGCAGGCCGTGGGCATCGTACTGGCGCCTCAGGGTTCGAAGATGTCCTCCGGCGCTTACTTCGAGCAGGTCGACCAGGCGCTGGCCAGGCTGGACAGGCCGCTGCAGGTGGAGCGGATCCTCTCCTGGCACCTGGAGCCGGAGTTCATCGCCGCCCAGGTGGAACTGATGCGCGAGGGCCTCGCACGGTTCCCCGGGGGGGAGCCGGAGGTGGTCTTCACCTGCCACTCGCTCCCGGCCCGCATCCTGGAGTGGGGCGACCCGTACCCCGAGCACCTGCGTGAGATGGGCGAGGCGATCGCCCGGGGCGCCGGCGTCACCCGGTTCCACTTCGCCTATCAGTCTGCCGGCCGGACGCCCGAGCCCTGGCTGGGGCCGGACGTGCGGGACAAGGTGGCCGAGCTGGCCGCCGCCGGGGCCCGGGCTGTGCTGGTCGCGGCCATCGGCTTCGTCTCGGATCACCTTGAGGTGCTCTACGATCTGGACATCGAGCTGAAGCAGGCGGCGGCGGAGCTGGGCGTCCACCTCGAGCGGACGCGCATGCTGAACGACCACCCGGGTCTGGCGCAGGCCCTGGCGAACGCCGTGCTCCGGGCCGCGCGGGGAGCGTTGTAGACGATGCAGGAACGCATTCTCATCGCCGGAGGCGGCATGACCGGCCTCTCCGCGGCTTACTCGCTGCTGAAGAAGGCGCAGGCGGCCGGGCGCAACCCGGAGATCATCCTGGTCGAGAAGGAGAACCGCCTCGGGGGCAAGACCCAGACCGAGGTGGTCGACGGCATGATCATCGAGGAGGGGCCGGACTCGGTCATCGCCTACAAGCCGTGGGCGGTCGAGCTGGCCCGGGAGCTGGGACTGGAGACCGTGGGCACCAACCCCCGGATCCGGTCGACCTACATCCTGCACAAGAACCGGCTGGAGCAGCTGCCGGTGGGCATGCAGGTCATGATCCCCACCGAGGTCTGGCCGTTCCTCACCACCCGGCTCCTCACCCCCTGGGGCAAACTGCGGGCCGGGCTGGAGCCCTTCGTACCCGTGCGGCGCAGCGACGAGGACGAGTCGATCGGCTCGTTCGTCGGCCGCCGCTTCGGCCGCGAGGTGCTGGAGAATATCGCCGGCCCGCTGATGGGCGGTATCTACGGCGGCGACTTCAACGCCGTCTCCATGAAGGCCACCTTCCCCCGGTTCCTCGCGATGGAGCGGGAGGGGGGTTCGCTGCTGCTCCAGGCCTGGCGCAACAAGGCGCTGAAGCCCAAGGGGCCCACCGGCAGCGCCTTCGTGACCGTCAAAGGAGGCCTGAACCGGCTGGTTCAGGCCCTGGTGGCGCGGCTGGAGGGGCGGGTCAGGCTGCTGACGGGGGTCTCCCTGACGGGGCTCGTCCCCGGTCCCGAGCGGCGCGGCTACGTGGCGGGCCTGGACGACGGCCAGCGCATCGAGGCCGACGCGGTCATCCTCGCCCTGCCCGCGTACGCCAGCGCCGGCCTGGTGCGCGACTGGCTGCCGGACGTTGCCTCCGAGCTGAGCGCCATCCCCTACCACCACTCGGTGGTCGCCGCCCTGGCCTACAACCGGAGCGACGTGTCGCACCCGCTGGACGCCTCCGGATTCCTGGTGCCCGTCCGCGAGCCGACCGTGGTGACGGCGTCGACGTGGGTCTCATCGAAGTGGCCCCACGCCGTGCCCGAGGACAAGGTGCTCATCCGCTGCTTCATCGGCCGCGGCGTGGGCCGCGACTGGACCAAGGAGCCTGACGATCTGATCATCGCCCACGCCCGCAAGGAGCTGGAGCGGCTGATGGGCCTCACGGCGGAGCCGATCCTGACCCGCGTCTTCAAGTGGCGGCGCGCGATGCCCCAGTACCTGGTGGGGCACCTCGACCGGATGGACCGCGTCGACCGGCTGATAGCCCAGGCGCCCGGGCTCTACCTCGGCGGCGCCGCCTTCCGGGGCGTCGGCCTGCCGGACTGCGTGCGCGAGGGCGCGCAGGCGGCCGAGAAGGCCGCCCGACACCTCGGGTGGGTCTAGCGGGTCAGACCCCACTGCTCACGCCCGTCGATCCAGATCGGGTTCTCCGGCGGCCTGCCCTCGCACCAGTACCGGTCGAAGTCGGTGACGCCGGCCTCCCGCAGGATCTCCTCGTCCAGCAGCTGCCGCCCGGTGCAGGCCGAGGGCTCCTGCGAGAGGATGGCCATCACCGCGTCGCACATGATCTCGGGGGTGCGCCACTGGGAGCGGTCGCCCAGCCCGTGGTTGATGACTGCCGCCGTCTCGATGGGTGCGACCGGCCAGAGCGAGTTGCTGGCGATGTTGTCCTCCCGGTGCTCGGCGGCGATGCCGATGGCGAGGCGGGCCATGCCCATCTTGGCGATCATGTAGGCCACCATGCCCGGGTTGGCCTCGGTGGAGATGGGCGGGGCCATGGTAATGATGTGGCCCCAGTGCTGCCGCTGCATGTGCGGCAGGACGTAGTAGCTGCAGAGGTAGGCGGCCCGTACGTTCACCTGCATCAGCAGGTCGAACCGCTTCGCCGGCGTGTCCAGCACGGGCTGCCACCAGAGCGCACCGGCGTTGTTGATCAGGATGTCGATGCGTCCGAACTCGCGGGCGGCGGCGTCCACCATCGCGGCGATCTGGGCCTCGTCCCGCACGTCCACCTTGACGGGCAGGGCCCTGCGCCCGAGGCGGCGGACCTCCTCCGCCGTCTCGTAAATGGATCCCGGCAGGTGTTCCGTGGACTGCTCGCTCTTGGCCGCCACGACGATGTCGGCGCCCTCCCGCGCCAGCCGGATCGCCAGCGCGCGGCCGATGCCTCGGCTTGCGCCGGTGATGATGGCGACGCGTCCCTCCAATACTCCCGGCATCCTCGCTCCCCCTTTGCTCGATAAGCGAAAACGTTATGTATTGATTGGACACCCGGATGGCCAGTCCTGCTTCACCCCGCCGCATCCCGCGGCGGGGTTTGGCATTGCCCTCCGGCAGGAGCGGAGGAGGTGCGACGGGTTGCAGGGATGCGGGGCCATGCGCGCGGCGTTTTGCAAACTCAGGGTGCGACCCCCATGAAACGTCGTCCAAGCAGCGAATCGTCTGTATCGATGGAACATGGCTTGTGAGGAGGGGGTTCCGGTGCGCATGCGAAGACTGTTCAGTCTGTTGCTGGCGCTTGCGCTCCTGCTGGGGTCGGTGGCCCCGACCCTGGCGGCGAACGGAGGCTGGCGCTCCTGGTTCCTGGACGTGCCCGAGGACGACTGGGCACTGCCGTACGTGGTGGAGATGCAGACCAAGGGCCTGATGAAGGGCGTGGGCAACGGTCTGTTCCAGCCGCAGGCGCCGCTGACGCGGGCCCAGGCCGTCACCGTGGCCATCCGGCTGATGGGGCTGGAGGACGAAGTCTACGACCTGGACGAGGACGAGATCGCGTCGCTGTTGCCCTTCAGCGACAGGAGGGACATCCCGGACTGGGCGCGGCCGTATATCGCCGTGGCCGTCGACCACGACATCGTGCCCGTGGCCGAGGACGGCCTGCTGCGGGCGGACGAGAATGCCACCCGGCTCTGGGTGTCGGTCCTGCTGGTCCGGGCCCTGGGCTACGAAGCCGAGGCCCAGGCCAAGATGAAGGCGAACCTGCCCTTCCGCGACGCCGACCTGATCCCCGCCTCCCTGGTGGGCTACGTCGCGGCTGCCGTGGACCATGAGCTGGTCGCGGGCTTCCCCGACGGGACGTTCCGGCCCAACGACGCGCTGACCCGCGCCCAGGCGGCGGCGCTGCTCTCCCGCACGGACCGCCAGCTGGGCGAGCTCGGGCGGTTCCGGCCCGGGATCCTGACCGGCGACCTGGTGAGGGTCAGCGCACGGGATCTCACGATCACGCTGAACGTGCAGGGGCGGAACCGGACGCTGCAGGTCTTCGCGGATGCGCCCGTCTTCCTGGATGAGCGGCCCGCGGATCTCGGCGGCCTGCCGCAGGGCGCCCGGGTCTCGGTGGTGCTCGACTCCAGCGAACGGGTCCTGCTGATCATGGCCCGCACTCCTGTGAAGTCCCCGAACACGAGCGGCGTCTCGGGCGAGATCAGCGCGATCTTCCTGCCCTCTGAGATGGCCGGCGGGCTGGGCCTCCTGGTCCTGGAGACCAGCGGCGGCCGGGAGCGGACCTATCCCCTTGCCCCGCAGGTCACCGCCACTTACAACGGCCGCAAGATCGACCTGGGTGAACTGCGGGTCGGCGACAAGGTGACGGTGGACGTCGTCGCCGGCGTCGCGATCGCCATCGACGTCACCCAGCGGTCCTCCGGCACCGGCAGCGAGACCCAGATCAAGGGCACCGTCACCGCCGTCCATCCGTACTCGATCTCGTTCCTGGGCTCCATCGACCTGAAGGTCGGCAACACCACCCGCACCGTCACGGTGGCGCCCGGGGTCGTGATCACCAAGGAGGGCAACCGGGTTGACCTGACGGACCTCGAGAAGGGCGACGAGGTGACCGTGCGCCTGGCCGGCGGCGTCGCGATCCGCATCACGGTCGACAAGCCCGCCCGGCGTGAGGAGACCGTCCGCGGCGAGATCCAGACCCTCTACCCGGCCACGAAGAACAGCGAGGCGCGCATCCGCCTGAAGACCGACAGCGGCAGCACCCGTACGGTGACGCTCGCGAAGAACGCGGTCATCCGCTACGGCAACAACCGCCTGAACTTCGCTGACCTCCGCGCGGGTGACGAGGTGCAGGTCCGGTTGGTCAACGGCGCGGCCGAGGAGGTTCGGGTTCTCAGCCGGGGCCCGGTGATCGAAGAGGTGAAGGGCACGATCCAGGACATCGTTCCCGCCACCCGGACGACGGGGCCGAAGGTCACGGTGAAGACCAGCAAGGGCAACAAGACGGTCACCCTGGCGACCGACGTGACGATCAAGCAAGGCAGCAAGCGGCTGAAGCTGGATGAGCTGCGCCTGGGCGACGAGGTCACCATCAAGGTCGTGGACGGCATCGGCACCGAGATGACGATCCACAGCCGCGGGCCGCTGGTCGAGGAGGTCTCGGGCATCATCGAGGCCATCGCGCCGGCCGCCGGGAAGAACGGGCCCAAGCTCACGGTGAAGACCAGCAAGGGCAGCAAGACGGTCACCCTGGCGACCGACGTGACGATCAAGCACGGCAGCAAGCGGCTGAAGGCGGATGAGCTGCGCCTGGGCGACGAGGTCACCATCAAGGTGGTGGACGGTGTCGGCACCGAGGTGACGGTGACCACCCGCGGCCCGCAGGTCGAGGAGGTCAAGGGTACCGTTGAGGCGGTTGAGCCCGCCACCCGCACGGCCAAGGCCCGGGTGACGGTGAAGACCGCCGACGGCAGCCGCCGCATCACCCTGGCCGACGACGTCTCCATCCGCCACGGCAACACCCGCCTCAAGGTTGGGGACCTGCGCCCTGGCGACAAGGTGGTCGTCAAGGTCGTGGGTGGCACCGGCACGGAGATCCGCGTCGAGGAGCGCGGGCCCGTGGTCGAAGAGGTGAAGGGCACGATCAGCGAGATCTTCCCGGTCTCGATCACCTTCCAGTCCAGCATCGAGGTGGACACTGGCAAGGAGAAGCGCACGATTGCGCTGGCGCCCGACGTGGCGATCAGCTACGGCCGGCAGCGGCTGACGCTGGACGACCTGCGCAAGGGCGACCAGGTCACGGTCACCGTGACGGCCGGCGTGGCCACGGCGATCCAGGTCCACGAGCGGGGGCCGGAGTCCGAGACGCTCCAGGGGACGATCGAGGAGATCTACCCGGTATCGATCACCTTCCAGTCCAGCATCGACCTGCGCACCGATGACGGCGTCCGCCACATCACGCTGGCGCCGGACGTGGTGATCACCCGAGCCGGCAAGCCGGTCCAGCTCGACGACCTGCGCAAGGGCGACCGGGTGACCGTCACCCTGGTCGCCGGGGTGGCGACCGCCATCGAGGCCGAGCAGGTGAGCCGGAACGAGGTCACCGGTCAGGTGCTGGCCGTCTACCACATGTCGATCACCTTCCAGCCCAGCATCCTGGTCAAGGTGGAGGACGGCACGCGTCTGATTACCGTCGGACCGGAGACGCTCTACCGCCAGGGGAACAGGACCCTGGAGCTCGCGGACCTGCTGCCGGGTGACCGGGTGCGGGTCGGGCTGGTCGCCGGTATCGCCGCCACCGTAGACGTGGTGGAGCGGCCGCGCACCAGCGTCGTCAAGGGGACGATCGTCGGCGTCGCCGACCGCGACATCACGGTCCGCGTCGGCAACGGCCGTGAGCGGGTCCTGACCCTGGCCGACAACGTGCTCCCGTTCATCGGGGAGTCGAGCGTTCCGCTGGACGAGGTCTACACCGGCGACCGCGTCGAGCTCGAGGTGCGGGGCGACGTGATCATCAAGATGAGCGTGGAGCGCCGCAGCCGCGACGTGCGCAACGACTGACGGCCGGCGGCGAAAAGCAGAAGGAGCAGGACGCCCGGGGGCGTCCTGCTCCTTTGGTATGCATGCCTGTCGGTTCCGCTAGTCGGCCGAAGCCACTTCCATCTTGGCCAGCTGCTCGTAACGCCGCCACCTGGCCTCCACGTCGGCCTGTCCCTGCCGCAGCAGCTCCTCGGCGGCCGCCGGGTTGCTCTTGCGGAGCTGGGCGTAGCGGGTCTCGTTGTAGACGTACTGCTCCAGCGGGACCTTCGGCGCCGGGCAGTCGAGCTGGAACGGGTTCTTGCCCTCGGCCGCGAGCCGCGGGTCGTACCGGTAGACGGGCCAGTGGCCGGACTCCACCGCCAGCTTCTGCTGGTTCAGGCCCTTGGCCATGTCGATGCCGTGGGCGATGCAGTGGCTGTAGGCGATGATCAGCGACGGGCCGTCGTAGGACTCAGCCTCGCGGAAGGCCCGCAGGACCTGCGCATCGTTGTAGCCCAGGGCCACCTGCGCCACGTAGACGTTGCCCTACTGCATGGCGATCGCACCCAGGTCCTTCTTGCCCGCCGGCTTGCCGCCGGCAGCGAACTTGGCCACGGCGCCCCGCGGGGTCGACTTGGAGGCCTGGCCGCCGGTGTTGGAGTAAACCTCGGTGTCGAGCACGAGGATGTTGACGTTCTTGCCGGAGGCGATGACGTGGTCGAGGCCGCCGAAACCGATGTCGTAGGCCCAGCCGTCGCCGCCGATGATCCAGACCGACTTCTTGACCAGGTAGTCGGCCACGGCGGCCAGCTGTGCGGCCCGCGGGTCGCTCAGCTTCTCCAGCCGCTCCTTCAGCTGGGCGACGCGCTCCCGCTGGGCGGCGATGCCGGCGACATCGGACTGGTCGGCCGTCAGCAGCGCGTCCGCCAGATCGGCGCCGATCTGATCCCGCAGCGCCTCCACCAGCTCCATCGCGATGCCGGTCTGCTTGTCGACGGCCAGCCGCATGCCGAGGCCGAACTCGGCGTTATCCTCGAACAGCGAGTTGGACCAGGCGGGGCCTCGGCCCGCGGCGTCCTTGGCCCACGGCGTGGTGGGCAGGTTGCCGCCGTAGATCGAGGAGCAGCCCGTGGCGTTGGCGATCAGCATGTGGTCGCCGAAGAGCTGGGAGATCAGCTTGAGGTAAGGCGTTTCGCCGCAGCCCGCACAGGCGCCGGAGAACTCGAAGAGCGGCCGGGCCAGCTGGACGTTGCGGACGTTGTTGAACGGGATGGCCGTCGCGTCCACGTCGGGCAGAGAGAGGAAGAAGTCCCAGTGCCCCTTCGTCTGCTCGCGGGCGGCGATGATATCGGTCATGTTGATGGCCTTGTGGGACGGATCCTGCTTGCTCTTGGCCGGGCAGGCCTCGACGCAGAGGGCGCAGCCGGTGCAGTCCTCGGTGGAAACCTGGATGGTGTACCGCTTGCCGGGCAGCTCGCGGAACCTGGCCGGCATGTGCTTGAAGCCCTCGGGCGCCCCGGCCAGGGCGGCCTCGTCGGCGACCTTGGCCCGGATCACGGCGTGCGGGCAGACCATGACGCACTTGCCGCACTGGATGCAGAGGTCCGGATCCCAGATCGGCACCTCGAGGCCGATGGAGCGCTTCTCCCACTGGGTGGTGGCGGTGGGATAGGTGCCGTCGGCGGGGAGCAGCGAGGTGGGCAGGTTGTCGCCGCGGTTGGCGATCATCTCCGCCGTCACCTTCTGCACGAACTCGGGCGCCTCGGCGGGCACCGGCGGGCGCAGGTCGATGGTGCTGGTCACCTCGCCGATCTTCACCTCGTGCAGATGGGCCACGGCGGTGTCGACGGCGGCGAAGTTCTTCTTCACGACGGCCTCGCCCTTGGCGGTGTAGGTCTTCTCGATGGCCTTCTTGATCTTGGCGATCGCCTCTTCGCGCGGCAGCACGCCGGAGATGGCGAAGAAGCAGGTCTGCATGATGGTGTTGATCCGGCGGCCCATGCCCGTCTCGCGGGCGACGGCGTCGGCGTCGATCGCGTAGAGCTTCAGGCCCTTCTCGATCACCTGCTTCTGGAAGGTGCGCGGCAGGTGGTTCCAGACCTCGTCCGCCGGGTACGGCGAGTTGAGCAGTACAGTGGCGCCGGGCATCGCCGCGTCGAGCACCGGGTACTTCTCGACGAAGACGAACTGGTGGATCGCCACGAAGTTGGCCTTCTGGATCAGGTAGGTGGACTGGATCGGCCGCGGACCGAACCGCAGGTGGGAGATGGTGATGCCGCCGGACTTCTTGGAGTCGTAGACGAAGTAGCCCTGGGCGTAGAAGTCCGTCTCCTCACCGATGATCTTGATGGTGTTCTTGTTGGCGCCCACCGTGCCGTCGGAGCCGAGGCCCCAGAACATCGCCCGGAATACGTCGTCAGCCTCGGTGGAGAAGCTGGGATCGTACTCGAGGTGGGTGTTGGTCAGGTCGTCGATGATGCCGACCGTGAAGTGGTTCTTCGGCGCGTCCTTCTTCAGCTCGTCGAAGACGGCCTTGACCATGGCCGGGGTGAACTCCTTGGAGCCCAGGCCGTAGCGGCCGCCGACCACGCGCGGCAGGCTGGCGCGGGCGCCGCTCATCACGGCGTCGGAGAGGGCGGTCAGCACATCCTGGTAGAGCGGCTCGCCGGCGGAGCCCGGCTCCTTGGTCCGGTCGAGGACGGCGATCGCCTTCACGGTGGCCGGGATGGCCTTGAGGAGGGCCTCGGCGGAGAACGGCCGGAACAGGCGGACCTTGATCAGGCCGACCTTCTCACCGCGGGCGGTCAGGTACTTGACGGTCTCCTCGACGGTCTCGGCGCCGGAGCCCATCAGGATGATGATCCGCTCCGCGTCAGGGGCGCCGGAGTAGTCGAAGAGGTGGTAGTGGCGGCCGGTCAGCTGGGCCAGCTGATCCATGCACTCCTGCACGATGCCGGGGGTGGCCAGGTAGAACGGGTTTGAGACCTCGCGCGCCTGGAAGTAGACGTCGGGGTTCTGCGCGGTGCCGCGCATCACGGGGCGGTCAGGCGAGAGGCTGCGCTCCCGGTGAGCCCGCACCAGCTCGTCATCGATCATCGCCCGGATGGTCTCGTCCGGGAGCAGCTCGATCTTCTGCACCTCGTGGGAGGTGCGGAAGCCGTCGAAGGCATGCACGAAGGGAACCCGCGCCTTCAGCGTGGCCGCCTGGGCCACCAGCGCGAGGTCCATGACCTCCTGGACGTTGCTGCTGAAGAGCATCGCCCAGCCGGTCTGGCGGGCCGCCATCACGTCGGAGTGGTCACCGAAGATGGAGAGGCCCTGGGTGGCGATCGCCCGCGCCGCGATGTGGAAAACGGTCGGGGTGAGTTCGCCGGCAATCTTGTACATGTTGGGGATCATGAGCAGGAGACCCTGGGATGCGGTGAAGGTCGTTGCGAGCGCGCCGCCCTGGAGGGCACCGTGGATGGCGCCTGCGGCGCCGCCCTCCGACTGCATCTCCTGCACCTGAGGCACCGTGCCCCACAGGTTCTTCACGCCCGCGGCCGCCCACGCATCCGCAAACTCGCCCATCGGCGATGACGGGGTGATCGGGTAGATCGCGATCACTTCGTTGGTGCGGTACGCGACGTATGCCGCTGCCTCGTTACCGTCGATAGTTACTCTTCTGGGCATCAAGTCACGCTCCTATCTTTCAGGCCGCAAGGGTCGCGGCCTTCATGCTCCTAGTCCTGCTATATTGTAGCGTCAGTGTACTTTGGGCTGACAGGGCAACAAAGTCCCCATTTCGGACAGGGCACATGGTTCAATTTGTGGGGTGAATACAGGGCACCCTTATGAGCAGTTGGGCACAGTCCGCGCCGTAGGGCGGCCATGGCGCAATCGGGCGACGACCCCACCATTCGCCGCTGCGGCCCGATCATCCGGAAAGAGGAACTCCTGCAGCACTACCACGCGGCGATCTGCCCGTCGGTGCGCGGCTCGGTCCCGCCGACCAGCACGCCGTCGGGCTGGCGCCAGATGATCTGGCCGCGGCCGAACCCTCCCGATCCCATGGCCCAGCGCACCGCGTGCCCCCTGCGGGCCAGGGCGTCGGCGATGTGCGTGGGCACGCTGTGCTCCAGCTCCACCGTCCTGCCCTCGATCCACTGCCAGCGGGGCGCGTCCAGCGCGGCCTGCGGGTTCAGGGCGAAGTCGATGGTGTTCATGATCACCTGGAGGTGGCCCTGGGGCTGCATGAACCCGCCCATCACGCCGAACGGCCCGACCGGCTGACCGTCCCGGGTGAGGAAGCCGGGAATGATGGTGTTGTACGGCCGCTTCCCCGGCTCCAGGCGGTTGGGGTGGCCGGGCTCCAGGCTGAAGCAGTGCCCCCGGTTGTTCAGCGCGATGCCCGTCTCCGGGATGACGATGCCGCAGCCGAAGCCCATGTAGTTGGACTGGATGTAGGAGACCATGTTCCCCTCGCCGTCCGCGGCCGCCAGGTAGACCGTGCCGCCGCGCGGCGGCTGGCCGGGGGCAGGGTCCAGCGCGGTGCGGCCGATCAGCTGCCGGCGCTCCGCCGCGTATGCCTCTGAGAGCAGGTCGCTCACCGCCTCGTCCATGGCGGCGGGGTCCGCGATGAAACGCCTGCCGTCAGCGAACGCCAGCTTCAGCGCCTCGATCTGCCGGTGGTAGGTCCCCACGTCCTCTCGCGCGCCGAACTCAAAGCCCTTGAGGATGTTGAGCGCCAGCAGCGCCACCAGCCCCTGCCCGTTGGGCGGCAGCTCCCAGACGTCGTAACCCCGGTAGTGGACCGAGATGGGCTCCACCCACTCGGGCCGGAAGGCGGCCAGGTCATCGGCGCTGATGTAGCCGCCGTGCTGCCGGGCGAACGCGGCGATGCGCTCCGCCAGTTCACCCCGGTAGAAGGCCTCGCCTGCCGTTTCCGCGATCATGCGCAGCGTCCGCGCGTGGGCCGGAGAGCGCCATACCTCTCCGACCGCCGGCGCCCGCCCCTGGGGTGCGAAGGTGTCGAACCAGGGGCGGAAGGCCTCTCCGTCCAGGCTCTTCCGGTAGCTGGCGAAGGCGCTCTGCCAGTAGCGCCCCAGCGTGGGCGAGACCGGGTAGCCGCGCTCCGCGTACTCGGCCGCGGGAGCCAGCACCCGGGTGAGGGGCAGGCGGCCGAAGCGGCGGTTCAGCTCCACCCAGGCCGCCGGCGCACCGGGCACCATGGCGGGGATGAAGCCGTGCCGCGGGATCTCGCGGTGGCCTGCACGCTCCAGCGCCTCGACGCTGAGTGCGCGCGGCGCAGGGCCGCTGCTGTTGAGGCCGTGGAGGCGCCCGCCGGACCAGACCAGTGCGAAGGCGTCGGAGCCGATGCCGTTGGACGTGGGCTCGACGACGGTCAGCATCGCCGCCGTGGCCACCGCCGCGTCCACAGCGTTTCCGCCCTGCTGCAGAATGGCAAGCCCGGCCTGGGCCGCGAGCGGCTGTGAGGTGGCCACCATCCCACGGGCGGCATAGACGCAGTTGCGTCGCGACGGATACGGGTACTCCAGCGGATCGAAGCGCATCTGTCACTCCTCCTTGGGTAGCCTGGGCAGGGCGGCTCGGCGCCGCTGGCGCTCAGCAGCGGCAATGCTCCTCGTCGGCCGGGCGTGCTCGCTCCGCTGCGCTCGCGCCGGCCTCCTGCGGAGCTTTGAACCGGCGCCAGCAACGCGCCTTCGCTCGCCCTGCCCCGGTGCAGCAGCTCGGTCAGTTACGGGCAGGGCGGCTCGGCGCCACCGCCTGGCCCGGGCAGGCCTTGCTGCGCTGCGGCGGACTCGGCCAGGGCGTTCACCACGTCCGCGTACGTCTGCAGCGCGGCTTCGCCGGCCGGCGACAGCCGGTAGACGCCGCGGCTCACCCGCTCAAACCAGCGGTAGTGGTCGTCCTGCAGTATCGCCCCAGCCCGCTGCACCCCGGTTTCGCTCCGGATCGCGCGCAGCGGGGCCGGGCCGCGGCGCTGCAGGAAGGCGGCGAGGCGCAGGGCGTCCTCCCGGTAGGCCGTGACGAGCGGGCGGCGGGTGGAGCCGCCGGTGTTGCGGTCGCCCGACCGGGCGTGGAACTCGCGCAGCAACGCGATGCGCCGCTTCCGCGCGGCGCGGGGGCGGACGGGCTCGGGGTCCAGCAGCACGGTGGCCGAGGGGCCGGTCCCGCGGAACCGGACCGTGATCAGCCCCACGCCGAGCCGGCGGCAGAGCGCCTTCACCTGCGACCAGCGGCGGCTGCTGCCGGAACGGCCCGGCTCCTCCACGGCCAGGTAGACCGCCTCCGACAGGCGCAGGCGCTCCACGCCCTGCAGCACCAGGTCGAGGGTGAACGTGCGCTTCAGCTCCACGATCACCAGGTCTTCGCCTCTGACGGCCACCAGGTCGCAGCCGTTCACCTCGCCCTTCACGGTGAAGCCCATCCCCTCCAGCAGCGCCTTGACCGGACCGTACAGGTCGGTCTCGCGGCGGGCCTGCATTCCTTCACCTCCCCTTGTGAGGCTTTCCCCTGCCCATCTTCCTTGCGGCGGCGACCAAATCCTGCAGCCCTTCGGGAGTGGCCCCGGGACAGCGCCGGAGCATAGCATAACGAAGAGTCGCGTGATATGGTTCCCTGGAGCAGGAGGTATGGCCGTGCTCTTCGGAGGTTTTCCCATTCCCGGGATCAACTGCCCGTCGCCGCCCTTTCCGACCCCGACGCTGAGCCCTGTGGGCAAGGGCATTCCCCTGCCCTCGCCCGGCGCCTTCCCGGTCCCCTGGGGCGCGCCGGTGGTCAGCCCCTTCACCCCCGCGGCCAAGGTGCCGCTGCCCACGCCGACCGCGCCCACGGTGATTCCGAGTACCTACCCCTTCGGGGTGCCCGCGATCGGTTTCGGTTTCCCGTTCCCTGCGGCCCCGGCGTTCAGCCCCTTCGGCAAACCGTTCAGCACGGGGGTCCCGGCGGTGTTCGGGGTGCCCTTCTGCCTGTGACCAAGTCTGCGCACGCGCTTGGGCGGACCGGCGTTGCCGGTCCGCCCGCTGTTGTTACCGATCCCGGAGGACCAGGAGGTTGGCGAGCAACATGGCCGCCTCGGCCCGGGTCATGGGCGTGTCGCCCGCGAACGCCGCCGAGGCGAAGACGGGGTAGTGTGCCCCTGCGCCCATCAGCCCGGCGTCGATCCCGACCGCGACGTAGGCGTAGTACCAGAGGTCGGCGGTCACGTCGACGGGCAGCGAACCCACCGTCCGGCCGTACGCAGCGACCAGGTCGGCGGTGACGATCTTCACGCCCTGCGCCCGGGTGACCAGGTCGTCGGGCCGGAAGGTGCCGTCCGGGAAGCCGATGATGGCGCCGTTAGCCACGGCCGCAGCCAGGAAGCCCATCGTATCCGCCCAGTGGCCCGCGGTGTCGGAGAAGGGCAGCGGCTCGCCCGGGCGGGGATCGATTCCGACTGCAAGGGTGTACATCTTCGCGAACTCCGCCCGGGTCACCGACCGCTCGGGTCGGAAGGTGCCGTCTTCGTAGCCGTTGATGATGCCCTCGGCCACCAGGACGGATACGGCTGCACACGCGGGGTGGCTGGCCGGCAGATCGCTGAAGTCCTGATCGGTGCAGGTCGTGGGGAAAGCCGGAGGTTCCGAGTCGCCCGGGGGCTCGGGCGACGGGTCGGTCGGGTCCCCAGGGTCGTCGGGCGGTGGGGTCGGATCCCCGCGGTCACCCGGCGGGGGCGCCGGATCCCCGGGATCAGCGATGGGCGGCTCCGGATCGGGTATCGGCAGCGTCCTGTCGCTGGGCCGGACGGTCACCATGAGGCAGGCCGTGTTGTTTTCCTCACTGGCCTCGCTGACGCGCCCGGCGGGGTCGACCACGACACCCAGGCAGTACAGTCCCGGAGGAGTGTCGGCAGGGATGGTTCCCTTCACCGGGTACTCAACCGATGTGCCTGGCTCCAGGTCAGATGTGGCCGTGATGCGGCCGCGCGGCAGCACGGCGCCGTCCCGGAAGCTGGCCGACTCCTCGCCGTACGCCACGGGGATTTCGGTCGACGTGGACAGCACGAAGGCGAGCTCATAGCCCTCCTGCCCCGGGCGGTTTCCGGCGGCCTTCAGCGCGCCGCCGTTGGTGACCTTCACGGTGGCGAGGCCTTCCAGGCTGGTGCCACGGACGACTTCGGCGGGCCCGGAGAGCGACACCGTGAGGTCGGGTTTCAGGACGATGATCCCCGGGTCGATGGGCAGGGGATCGATGGGGATGAGCAGGAAGCGCCTGATGGTGATGTTGACGCAGTGGGAGTTGTTGTCTTCATTGGCTTCGGTTACCCGGTTCGTGGGGTCGATGACCGCCGTCAGGCAGTAATCGCCGGGCGGGGTGGAGCTGGGGATCGCCCCCGCCGGCGTCAGCTCAACGGTCTGGCCGCCGTTCACGCTGGGCGTGGCCGTGATCTGGGTGAGCGGGATGCGCGTGTCGCCCTGCACCAGTTCGAGGTCGATCAGGTAGCTCTCGGTGCCCTCTGTGTTGCCCGGCACTGACGGCAGGCCCTTGTTCGAAACCTGGAGTTTTACGAGGCCGTCGTACGACTGCCCCTGCCTCAGTTCTTCGGGGCCGGTTACGGTGATGGTCAGGTCTGGGAGCAACACGGGCGGCGGGAAGATGGGGGGGAGGGACGGGTCGATCGGTAACGGGTTGATCGGCACTGGAGACGCCGCCTGCAGCACTCCCGGCGGCAGCCAGAGGGCGAGGGAGAGGAGCCATGCGAGCCATCAGGACCGGACCTTCATGGTAAGCACTCCCTTGCTGACCTGGATAAACCCCATTGGGTACCCTATGCCGAAATTTCGACCCGCGTGCCGCGGGACGTGGGTCGCCCGGCTCCTACTCTCTATACAACTGCGGTTTCCGCTATGTCAGCAGAAGCCCCCTCCGATCCAAGTGGGAGGGGGTCAAGCCCCTTTGATCAACGAAGGGAGGGGGTGCCCCCTCCCTACACCCTCCCCCAGGCTGTTGGTACCTGGTGCCCCGGGGGCGGGCCGCACATGTCGGCCCATGATCGAAGTGGGAGGGGCCAAGCCCCCTCCCACACCCTCCCCCCGGCCTTTGCCACGCCGTGCCCCGGGGGCGGGCTGCGCATGTCAGCCCGCCCCCGGTAGGAAGGTCTAGTTATCAACTTGGTTCTCAGCGTGTTGGTCAAGACGCCGAGTCAGCTACTTCTCGCTGGCCAGCCGCCGGAGAACCGTCTGCAGCACGCCGCCGTTGATTGAAGTAGGGAGGGGGGCGGAGCCCCCCTCCCTACACCCTCCCCCCGGCCTTTGCTACGCCGTGCCCCGGGGGCGGGCTGCGCATGTCGGCCCGCCCCCGGTAGGAAGGTCCAGTTATCAACTTGGTTCTCAGCGTACTGGTCGAGACGCCGAATCAGCTACTTCTCGCTGGCCAGCCGCCGCAGAACCGTCTGCAACACGCCGCCGTTCTTGTAGTACTCGATCTCGACGGCGGTGTCGAGGCGGGAGGTCACGTTGAAGCGGATCTCCCGACCGTCGGCCTTCCGGGCGGTGACGGCGAAGGTCTGGCGCGGGGTCAGCTCGCCGCTGATGCCCTCGATCGTGATCTCCTCCGTGCCGTCGAGGCCCAGCGAGGCGGCGTTCTGGCCCTCCTGGAAGACCAGCGGGAGCACGCCCATGCCGATCAGGTTGGAGCGGTGGATGCGCTCGAAGCTCTCGGCGATGACGGCCTTCACGCCCTGGAGCATCACGCCCTTGGCGGCCCAGTCGCGGGAGGAGCCCATGCCGTAGTCCTTGCCCGCCAGCACCACCAGCGGGGTGCCCGACTCCATATACTTCACGGCCGCATCCCAGATGGGCATGACCTCGCCGGTGGGCAGGTACTTGGTGTAGCCGCCCTCCTTGCCGTCGGCGAGGGCGTTGCGCAGGCGGATGTTGGCGAAGGTGCCCCGCTGCATCACCTCGTGGTTGCCGCGGCGGGAACCGTAGGAGTTGAAGTCGACCGGGTCGACGCCCCGCTCCATCAGGTACCGGGCGGCCGGGCTGTCCTTGGCGATGTTGCCGGCCGGCGAGATGTGGTCAGTGGTGATCGAGTCGCCCAGCAGGGCCAGCACCCGGGCGCCACGGATGTCGCTGAGCGGCGCAGGCTGAAGCTGCATGTCCTTGAAATACGGAGGCTGCTGAATGTAGGTCGAGTCGGGATCCCAGGCGAAGAGCTCGCCGTCGGGCGCCTCGAGCTGCTGCCAGTTCTCATCGCCGTCGAAGACCCGGGCGTACTGGGCCTTGAACATCTCCGGCGTGATGGCCTTGCGGATGGCCTCCTGGATCTCGGCGTTGGTCGGCCAGATGTCCCTGAGGTAGACGGGGTTGCCGTCCTTGTCCTCGCCGATGGGCTCGCTCTTCAGGTCGATGTCCACGGTGCCGGCCAGAGCGTACGCGACGACCAGCATCGGGGAGGCCAGGAAGTTGGCCTTGACCAGCGGGTTGACCCGGCCCTCGAAGTTCCGGTTGCCCGAGATGACGGCGGCCACCACCAGGTCGTTGGCGGTGATGTCCTGCGCGACGTCCTCAGGCAGGCTGCCCGAGTTGCCGATGCACGTGGTGCAGCCGTAGCCCACCACGTGGAAGCCCAGCGCCTCCATGGAGTCGAGCAGGCCGGCGGCCTTCAGGTAGTCGGTGACCACGCGGGAGCCGGGAGCCAGCGAGGTTTTCACCCAGGGCTTCCGGGTGAGGCCCTTCGCGACGGCCTTCTGGGCCACGAGGCCGGCGCCGATCATCACGGCGGGGTTGGAGGTGTTGGTGCAGGAGGTGATCGCGGCGATGGCGACGGAGCCGTGCTGGACGCCGGTCTTGGTGGCCACGGCCACCCCGCCGCCCTTCTGGATCTGCTCGTCGAAGTTCTTGTGGAAGGTGGGCTTCACCCCGCTGAGCACCACCCGGTCCTGCGGGCGCCGCGGCCCGGCCAGGGAGGGCTCGACGGTGGAGAGGTCCAGCTCCAGCGTGTCGGTGAACTCGGGGTCAGGCGTCGCGTCGGTGCGGAAGAGCCCCTGCTCCTTCAGGTAGCGGGCCACCATCTCGACGTGCGCCTCGTCGCGGCCGGTCTGGCGCAGGTAGTCGAGCGTGATCTCGTCCACGGGGAAGAAGCCCATCGTCGCACCGTACTCCGGCGCCATGTTGGCGATGGTCGCCCGGTCAGCGAGCGAGAGGTTGGAGAGGCCCGGGCCGTAGAACTCGACGAACTTCTCCACCACACCCTTCTGGCGCAGCATCTGGGTGACGGTCAGCACCAGGTCGGTGGCGGTGGCCCCCTCGGGCAGCCTGCCGGTCAGCTTGAAGCCGATGACCTCGGGCACCAGCATGTACGAGGGCTGACCGAGCATGGCCGCCTCGGCCTCGATGCCGCCGACGCCCCAGCCCAGCACGCCCAGGCCGTTGATCATCGTGGTGTGCGAGTCGGTGCCCACCACCGTGTCGGGCAGGGCGACCTTCTCCCCGTCGATCTCGCGCAGGGCAACGCAGGGGGAGAGGTACTCCAGGTTGACCTGGTGGACGATGCCCATGCCCGGCGGCACGGCGCGGAAGTTGCGGAAGGCATTCTGGGCCCACTTGAGGAACACGTAGCGCTCCCTGTTCCGCTTGAACTCCAGGTCGACGTTGAACTTGTACGCCCAGTCAGTGCCGAAGGCATCGACCTGCACCGAGTGGTCGATGACCAGGTCCACCGGCACCAGCGGGTTGATCTGGTCAGCCTTCCCGCCGAGCTTCACCATGGCGTCGCGCATGGCGGCCAGGTCGGCCACCACCGGCACGCCGGTGAAGTCCTGCAGGACCACCCGGGAGGGGATGAAGGGGATCTCCTTCCGGGGAAGGCTCTGCGGGTTCCAGGACGCCAGGGTGCGCACGTCCTCTTCGGTGACCAGGAAGCCGTCGAGGTTCCGCAGAAGGTTCTCCAGGAGGATGCGGATCGAGAAGGGCAGCCGGTCGAGCTTGACCAGTCCGGCCTTCTCCAAGGCGGCGAGCCGGTAGATGACCGCGGTGCCCGAGCCCGTATCGAAGGTCGCCCTGGCCTGGAAGACATCTGTGCGGGTCATGTCAGCATCCCTCTTCTCCACTGCATTTTGTCCCACGGCGATTGGCCCCGGCGTGCCCCCACCCTTCGTACTCGGGATCCATGATTATTTGGGGTGCATACCGGAGAAGACTAGTAGTCCATAGCCTTATTCTAGACCAATCTTTCGGAGCAGTAAATCGACGCCCCTATGACGCGTCGTTATGAGGCCATAATGCAGGAGGGTCGGGAGCTTTTCGACCGCGGACAGGGGAGTGTCGGCGGTTCGAAAGAGGTATACAATAGACGCATGGAAGTTGTTCAGAGCCGTGTGGTGCGCCGGCTGGACGCGCTGTTTCGCACCGGGTATCCACACCCCATGAACCTCTTTGCGGCCCTCATGCTGGCCTTCGTGCCCGCGCTCTCGTGGCTGTCGGGTGAGGCCGCGGACAGGGCGGCGTGGGCGCGCCTGACGAGCATCGCCCTCGGCCTGATCTACTTGGCCGTCTGGACGCGGATCCGCCCCGTTGCGCCTGCCTGGCGGCGCGGGGCCTACCACGAGCTCTACCTGCTGGCGCAGGCGGCCATGGTGGCGGCCATCTACGCCCTGGACGGCGGGTTGACGCGCTTCCTTTTTTCGGTGGTGGCCGTCCAGGCCGTCTACCTGATTCCGGTCCGGCGGTGGGCGCCCTTCGTGGGCACCCTGGCCGCCCTCTGGCTGGCCCTGTACCTGGCCATCACGCCCCCGGGTGAGCCGGGCGAGAACATGGTGGCCAGCATCGGCATGTACTTCCTCTACCTGGTCTTCGCCTCGCTGGTGACCCTCACGATGCTCCAGCAGGAGCGGCAGGGCCGGCTGGCCCAACAGCTGCTGGAAGGGGTGAACCAGCGGCACGAGGTGCTGCGAGAGTACGACCAGACGGTGGAGCACAGGGCCGAGAGCGAGGAGCGGGAGCGGCTGGCCCAGACGATCCACGCCCGCCTGGCCGTGCGGCTCGGGGACCTGGAGGTGCAGCTGCGGAAGATCCTGGAGAGCGGCTCGCCGGACAGGCAGGCGGTGCGGGGCGCCCGGCTCCAGGCCAAGGCCGTGCTGGGCGAGGTGCGCGACGCGGTGCGCGCGCTGCGCCCGGCCGAGGAGGGCGGCGAGCTGGAGGAGGCCGATTCCCCCTGGCGGTTCGACGCCCCACCGGAGCCGCAGGTGAACCTGAAGCTGACCGACCCCATCAACCTGTACCACATCTGGAACGTGGGCGTGCTCGTGCTCACCGCCGGGGTGATGACGGCATCCCGGCTCGTAGGCGGCAGCCCGGACTGGCTCCGGGTGCTCCTGCTCACGCTGGGGCTGCTGACGGTCTATGCCGGTGCCTCGGCGCGGGGGGTTCCGTACGCGCTGCGCGCCCTGTTCGTCGTCATCGGCGCCGGCCTCGTTTACACGCTGGTCCTGCTCACCCGGGAGCCGCTGATGAACCACCTCTTCCTCGTGGTCTCCGCGCAGATGGTCTTCCTGATGCCGGGGGGGACGTGGGGGGTCGTCGCGGCGGTGGCCTTTCCCACCGTGCTGACCGCGGCCGCCCTGCTGTTCTCCAACGCGGCGCTGGGCGTCTCGCCCCTGTCGCTCACCGTCGCCTTCGGCGTCACCTACTTCTTCGCGGCGGTCATGGCTCACATGACCCGGCTGCAGGTGGAGGCCCGCACCCGGGCCATCCACTACGCCCAGCAGCTCCGGGAGGTCAACCGTCTGCTGGAGGCGAGGCTGCTGGAGGCCAGGCAGGTGGCCATCGCCCGCGAGCGGGTGCGCATGGCGCGCGAGATCCACGACGGGCTGGGCCACCACCTCACAGCCGTGATCGTCGACCTGCAGAACGCCGAGGCGCTGGCGGCGGAGGAGCCCGATGCGGCCCGCGCCCACGTGCACAGCGCCCTGGAGGTCATCCAGGCCGCCATGCGCTCCAGCCAGGAGATGGTCGACGCTCTGGACCGCTTCGAGCGCCCGCTGCCCAAGGCCATCCACGACCTGGTCACGCGCTGGATGCAGGTGACCGGCACCCCGGTGATCCTGCGGGTCGACGGCGGTGGCTCCGACCTGTCCACCGCGGCCCGGATGACCCTGTTCCGGACGGTGCAGGAGAGCCTGACCAACATCCAGAAGCACGCGCGGCCCACCCGGGTCGAGATCGCCCTGACCCAGCTGGCCGACCGGGTGATCCTGCGGGTGATCAACGACGACCTCGGCCGGAGCGAGCACGACGAGGCGGTGCGTTCCGGCTTCGGGCTCCTCGGCCTGAAGGAGCGCGCACAGGCGCTCATGGGCGAGTTCGAGGCCGGGCCGCGCAGCGAGGGTGGCTTTCAGGTGTCACTGATCCTGCCGATCGGGCACTGACGGGGGGAACGCCTTGTGGACGGAGGCAAGATCCGCATCATGATCGTGGACGACCAGTCCCTGCTCAGGCGGGGGCTGGCGGCGCTGCTCAACCGCAACCCGGACATGGAGGTGGTCGCCGAGGCCGGCGACGGGGAGGAGGCGCTCCGGGTCGCCGCCGAGGCCGATCCTGACGTCATTCTCATGGATGTGCGCATGCCGGTGCTCGACGGGGTGGCGGCCACCCGGGAGCTGGTCCGCCGCGGCTGCCGGGCCGGCGTGATCATCCTGACCACCTTCGACGACGACGAGTACATCTTCGAGGGCCTGGCGGCCGGCGCGCGCGGCTACCTGCTGAAGGACGCGGAGTACGAGGAGCTGTCGCAGGCCATCCGCACCGTGGCCAGCGGTGAGTCTCTGCTGCAGCCGCAGATCACCACGCGCGTGCTCAAGGAGTTCAGCCGCCTCTCGTCCATGGCCGCCTCCCGGCCGAAGCCGCAGGCGCTGGCCGAACCGCTCACCGAGCGGGAGCTGGAGGTGCTGCGGCTGATGGCCTCGGGCGCCTCCAACCAGGACATCGCAGCCGCGCTCTACATCGGGCTGGGCACGGTCAAGCACCACGTGCGGGCAATCTTCGGCAAGCTGGGCGCCCGTGACCGGGTGCACGCGGTCCTCCTGGCCCAGGAACTCCACCTGGTGTGACCGGGGTTCCTCCCCATTTTGGACTATAACTCCAGGCAGACGCGCCGCCCCGCGGGCGGCGCTCAACTGTGCCCTGGGATCGGTCCTGCAGGCAGATGTCATGCCCGCCTCGCCGGGTTACGCTAGTCTGAGTAACGTGGGCGCCCCAGCTTTCCGCTGTGTGCCGCCCTGCGAGGAGGAACTGGCATGACGCACGGTCGCTCCTGCACGCTGGTCGTCGACGGTGGAGCAGACCTGCCTGAGGACCTGGTCAGGCAGTATCACATTCAGGTGGTTCCGCTCACGGTCCACTTCGGCGCGGAGTCCTATCAGAGCGGTGTGACCATCACCCCCGCCGAGTTCTACCAGCGTCTGAAGGCGCGCGGCGAGTTCCCGACCACCTCGCAGCCGTCCGTGGGCGACTACGTCGCGGCATACCAGCGGGCCGCGGAGCACGGGCTGCCCATCCTGTCGCTCCACCTCTCCAGCGGCCTCTCCGGCTCCTACAACGCCGCCCGGGCCGCCTGCTCGCTCCTGCCGCACCTGGACATCACCCAGGTGGACACCATGACCCTCTCGGGTGAGATGTCCCTCCAGGTGCTGGTGGCCGCCGAGATGGCGGAGCGGGGCCTGCCCGTCGCCGAGATCTGCGATACGCTGCGGGCCATCAACGCCCGCTCGCACCTCTACTTCACGATCGACAAGCTGGACTACCTGCGCAAGGGGGGCCGCATCGGTCGCGTCGCCGGGGCCGTGGGCGGACTCCTCGGCATCCGCCCCATCGTCACGGTCGACAAGTCCACCGGGACGTACATCGCCGTCGGCAAGGCGCGGTCGTTCCGGCGTGCCGTCGAGGAGGTGGCCCAGCGCATCATCGACGAGGTGGGCGAGGGCAACGAGGTGAGCCTGATGGTCCTCGAGGGTTACTGCCCCGAGCAGGTCGCCCACGTCGTCGCCCTGCTCCGCAGCCGGCTGAACGTCATCTGGTTCCATCACCTGCACGTCAACCCGAGCCTCGGCGCCCACGTCGGCCCCGATGCCCTGGGCGTGGCATACTTCCCCGGCCCGTTGCCGTACCTGGCGCGCGACGTCGTCGCCGCCGACTGACCCAACCCATACAGTGAGGACGGCCGCCCGCAGACCGGGCGGCCGTCTGTGCCGTGCTGCCTACAGGTCGTAGCTCTCGCCGGGCCGGAGCACGACCGGCGTGGTCGAAGTCGTCTCCCGCACACGCGCGACGAAGTCGCCGGGATCCTGCACGAGGACGGGGAAGGTGCCCCAGTGCATGGGGATGACCACCTTGGGCTGGATCCACTGCACGGCGGTGGCGGCGTCTTCCGGCCCCATCGTGTAGTTGTCGCCGATGGGCAGCAGCGCCACGTCGATGCCCGGCTCCTCGATGACGCCGTTCAGCAGCTTCATGTCGCTGAACAGGGCGGTGTCGCCGGCGTGGTAGATGCGCTTGCCGCCCAGGTGGATGACGAAGCCCGCGGCGTGGCCGCCGGTCGAACCGAAGCCGTGGTAGGCCAGGGTGACCCGGACCAGCCCGAAGTCGAAGCGGCGCTTGCCGCCCAGCGCCAAGTCGGCGACGTTCACGCCGTCCTTGGCCAGCTCCTGTGCAGCCTCAAAGCTGGTGATGACCGTCGCGCCCGTCCGCCGGGCGATGGCCGCGGTGTCGCCCACGTGATCGCCGTGCATGTGCGTCACCAGGATGTACTGCGGGTTCAGCTCCTCAGCCTTGACGGGGCAGACCGGGTTGCCCGTGATGAAAGGGTCGATCAGCAGGTTCCACCGGTCATGCGTAATCTCGAACGCCGAGTGACCCAGGTACCGGATTCGCACGAGATCGCCTCCTTCGGGTTATCTTCTAATAATGAAGTGATGCCCTCCGGGCCGCGCCCGCGTGCGGAGAACGAGGCCGGGCGGGCATCGCGCTGGAGCACCCTGTACCCTATTTCCCGATTGCTCCCTCCATTCTCCTGCTTCTCCGAATGCTCAGACCGCGCGAGCGCCGCTGCCGCGCAGCTGCCGGCGCACAGCATGTGGCATAGACCTGGTGGCGCGGCGTGGGTATAATAGACCCGCCACTTATGTCATGGCGGGGGTGATGGGGTTGCCGGAAAAGCTGCTCAAACCGATCCGCATCGGCAGTCTGACCATCGAGCGCCCGCTGGCGCTGGCCCCCATGGCCGGCGTCACCAACTGGCCGTTCCGCCGCCTCTGCAAGGAGCAGGGCTGCGGGCTGGTCGTCACCGAGTTCGTGAGCGACAAGGCACTGATCTACGACAGCCGGCGCACGCGGGAGATGATCCTGCTGCTGGACGACGAGCGGCCGGCGGGCGTGCAGATCTTCGGCGCCGAGCCCGACACGATGGCCCGGGCCGCCGTCCGCGTCGTCGAGCTGGTGCAGCCGGACTTGATCGACATCAACATGGGCTGCCCCGCCCCCAAGGTCACGCGGGGCCGCGGCGGTTCGTCGCTGCTCAAGGAGCCGGAGCTGGCTCAGGAGATCGTCCGGCAGGTAGTGCGGGCCGTGGCCCCGCTTCCGGTCACGGTGAAGATGCGCATCGGCTGGGATGCGCGGTCGATCAACGCCGTGGAGGTCGCCCGGCGGGTGGAGGAGGCCGGGGCCGCGCTCATCACGGTGCACGGGCGCACCAGGGAGCAGCACTACTCGGGCCGCGCCGACTGGGACGTGATCGCGGCGGTGGCCCGGGCGGTGTCGGTTCCGGTGCTGGGCAACGGCGACATCACCAGCCCCCGGGACGCCGAGGAACGTCTGCGCACCACCGGTGTGGCGGGGCTGGCTATCGGCCGCGGCGCGTTGGGAAATCCGTGGGTGTTCAGCCGCACCCTGCACTACCTGGAGACGGGCGAGATGCTGCCGGAGCCTGACGCCCGGCAGCGCGTGGAGATGGCGCTCCGGCACCTGGACCTGATGATCGCCTACAAGGGCGAGTTCCTTGCGGTGCGGGAGATGCGCAAGCACGCGGCCTGGTACCTGAAAGGGCTGTATGGCGCCGCGGAGGCCAGGGCCGCCATCAACCGGGCGGAGCGCCCTGACGAGATGCGGTCTCTGCTCCTGGCCTTCCTCGAGCGGTGGGAGGCCCGCGGCGGCGGGTATGAGGCGCCCGCGGAGGACGACGGCATGTTCGCAGCGCGCGACGAGATGGCTTCGGAATGCGGCGAGGCGAACCTGGAATGCAGGCAGGCGCTGCCGGAATAGGCCCCTGTGTGCCCCGGAATCCGCACAAAGCGTCAGACTGTTAAGTTGACACTGGCTGCCGAGCGCACGTATAATGTATAGGCTACAGAAGCAGGGCACTGCGAGGAACCGGGCCCGGGCCGGATGCTGTCCGGCCGAGCAGGACCGGACTCGTAGTGCTTCATCGCAGCAGGGGGGTCCCGGGGGTATACTGCGGCTTTGCCGGCTCGTATACATCCGTAGCTTGACGAGGGTTCGTAACGCTGACCATCGTTGGGTGTAGTTGTGGAGAAAAGGGGAGAACCGCATGTCCGAGAAAGAGGTACTCCTATCCCTGGACGGCCTGAAGCAGCTGGAGCAGGAGCTGCTTCACCTGCGGACGGTGAAGCGCCTCGAGGTAGCAGAACGGATCAAGCAGGCCCGGGAGTACGGCGACATCTCGGAGAACTCCGAGTACGAGGATGCCAAGAACGAGCAGGCGTTCATCGAAGGCCGCATTCTGGTGCTGGAGAAGATGCTCCGCAACGCCCGGGTGATCGACGAGCCGGTCGGTGAGCACGAGGTGGTGCTGGTCGGCAGCACGGTGGTGCTCAAGGACCTGGAGTACGGCGACGAGTTTACCTACACCATCGTGGGCACCACGGAGGCGGACCCCTCACATAACCGCATCTCCAACGAGTCCCCGGTCGGCCGGGCGATCATGGGGCAGAAGGTGGGGACCGTCGTCGAGGTCGATGCGCCCGACGGGAAGCTGAAGTACGAGATCGTGGAGATCAAGTAGCGGGGGGCATGCGCCCCCCGCCCTCAGTCCCTTGCCTCCCTGCCCATCCGGATGGCCGGGCCGTCCCCCCGCTCCCGGCCGGGCGGCGGGTTGCGGGGCTCGGGCGCCTCCCAGGCCCGGACGGTCTGCTCGCGCCCAGGGGCGCTGACGCTCCGGTCGGCGCGCAGGCTGTGCTCGTATGCGGACTGGCCCAGGTCGCCGGCCGTGGGTCCGGCCTGCGGCTGCTTCATGTCGTGGAGCGGTCTTGGCACGGACATCGCCTCCCCCGCGTAGTCTGCCCCGGTCTGAGCGGGCGCTGAGTGGCAAGATCATGGCCCGGTGGCAGCAGGATCAGCGTTGACAAGGGATGAACGTGACGGGTACAATAGCTAAGCGGTCGACGGGGCTGTAGCTCAGCTGGGAGAGCAGCGCCTTTGCAAGGCGAAGGTCGAGGGTTCGAATCCCTTCAGCTCCACCAAGTGGCGGACCGGGCAGTGCCCGGTCCGCTTTTGTGCGCAGTCGGCCTGGCTCTGGGATAGGAACAAGGCAGGGCGGCCCCGATGAGGGCCGCCCTGCTGCGGTGTGCGGGTTACTTCACGATCAGCTTGCCCGTCATGCCGGACTCCCGGTGGCCGGGCACGTCGCAGATGATCTCGTGCTCGCCCTTCTTGCTGGCCTTGACCTGGATGCTGGCGGTCTGGCCGGCCGGCACCTGGCCGGAGTTCACGTTCAGGGCGGGGATCAGGAAGTTGTGGGCCACGGCCGGATCCTTGTTCACCAGGGTAATCTTGACGGTGTCACCCTCGTTGACCTCCAGGACATCCGGCGTAAACTTCATCTCGCCGTTGATGCCCATCTCGACGGTCAACTCCGTCACGTTGCCGCCGCCGCCACCACCGCAGGCAGTCAGAACACCCAGGGACAGCACGGCAACAAGCAAGAGCATGGCAATCCGCTTCATCGTTGACGTTTCACTCCCTTTCTTCTGGACTCCATCTTGCCAAACCGCGGAGATTGCCTCAATCGGACGCGCGATGTACCCGAGCACTCCCATCTACGCAGGGGGTAGGGTCTAGACCCTAAGGACTACCATGCATGCAACTTCCGTGCTAGGCGTGTTAAAATAGCGGCCGAAAACCCTGTAGTTGCACTTATTTACAGAAATACAGGCAACTCCGGCAGAGATAATACCACGGCGTCCACCACCGCATCAAGGTGTACTCGCGCTCACATTCACCACATTTGGGTTGAAGTTGTGCTCATACTTTAATATATGCGAGCCTGAAACTCTGGGGGCGTTCACGTGGCAAGTGTTGCACGAGCGCTGGGAACAGGACTCCTTGTGGCGCTCGCCGCCCTGATCCTCTTTCCGGGGAGTGCCGCGGCCTCGCACCTGAGCGGCGGCGAGAGCGACCTGATGGGTCTCTACGGCGGCATCGCGCTGGTGCTCGGCTTCGGTGGCCTCCTCGGCGTGCTTGGACTGGTGCCCCGGCGGTGGCGCCGGCTCGGCCACCGCTACGGCCGGTGGCTTCTCGCCATCGGGCTGCTGGTTCTGGTAGGCGGGGGCTTCCACGCCAGCGCAGTGGGCGTTGCGGAGCGGCGGCTGGGCGACGAGGCGTGGGGGCGCCTCGCCACTCAGCAGCTCCTCGGCACCCTGGTGGTCTTCGTCTCGTTCTGGGGCGGGGTCTACTACCTCGCCAGCCGCACCGGGGTGCTGAACATGGGCGAGTCGGTGAAGTACGTCGTCCTGCGGAACGGCGACCCGCCCGAACCGACGGCGAGCCGGGTCGCGCGGCCCGGCGAGCAGCGGCTGATGTGGATTCCGTTTGCGGCCATGGGCATCCTGGCGGTCTGCTTCACGGTGGGGGTTCTGGTCGCGATTTTCCGTATTCCGCCAGGTGCAAGACTCTAGGCTGCTGCGGTGCAATCTGCACAAGGGAGGAGAGAGCTGATGTTCAGCGCCGTAGAAGGATCCGCAAGTCGGAACTTCTTCTACACCGCGGTCCTGTGGATGGCCATCGGGATGAGTTTCGGATTGTTTGCAGCTGTGCTCCTTATTTTCCCCGACCTGGTGAAGGGCATTCCCGTGCTCGAGTATTTCACCTTCGGTCGGGTGCGCCCGACCCACACCAACCTGGTGCTCTTCGGCTGGCTGAGCGGTGCCTACTTCGCGACGCTCTTTTACATGATTCCTCGCCTGTGTGGCACCCCGCTCTGGAGCGAGCGCCTGGGCAACTTCACCGTGGTGCTGCACAACCTGCTGATGACCGCCTACGCGATCACCCTGCTCCTGGGCATGAACGCGGGCCGGGAGTACGCCGAGTCGACCTGGGTCCTGAAACTCCTCACCGTGGTGCTCTTCGCTCTGGTCTTCTTCAACGTGGTCATGACCGTGGTCAACCGGAAGGAGAAGGAGCTCTACGTCACCGCCTGGTACATGCTGGGCGCGGTAGCGACCACACCGATCATCTACGTCGTGGGTAACCAGTTCCTCATGCCGACCAACCCCATCACCGGCGTGAACGACGCCGTGGTCAACTGGTTCTATGGGCACAACATCCTGGGCTACTGGTTCACGCCCATTGGCGTCGGCGCCGTCTACTACCTCCTGCCGAAGCTCACGGGCAACCCGGTCTGGAGCCACAGGCTCTCCATGATTGGCTTCTGGATGCTCATGTTCGTCTACGGTCCGACGGGGGCCCACCACCTGGTCAATGGCCCGGTGCCGTACTGGCTGCAGACCGTCGCCATCGCCTTCTCCGTCTGCCTGATCATCCCGGTCTGGACCGTTCTCACCAACTTCTACGGCACCATGAACGGCCGCTGGGGCGCACTGAAGGAGTCGGTGCCCCTGAAGTTCACCGTGAGCGCCATGGTCTTCTACTTCATCACCTGCTTCCAGGGGCCCATGCAGTCGCTGCGGTCCGTCAGCGCTGTGACGCACTTCACCAACTGGGTGGTGGGCCACGCCCACCTGGCCCTCGTGGGCACCTTCTCCTTCATCATGTTTGCCACCATCTACTACGCCCTGCCCCGGTTGATCAACCGGGAGATCTGGTCGGCCAAGCTGATGGACTGGCACTTCTGGCTCTCGCTCATCGGCTTTACGCTCTTCTTCGTCTCCCTGACCGTGGGCGGCCTCGTGCAGGGCTCCGACTGGGCGGCGAACCAGTCTGCCAACTTCATCGCCTCGGTCATCAACCAGCGGCCCTTCAACATCGCCCGGGCCGTGGGCGGTGCGATGATCCTGGGCGCCCAGTTCCTGTTCATCTATAACATTTACAAGACCGCGACTGCCGGCAGCCGGTTCAGCGCCAGCAGCGCCGAGGCCGGCTCCGCCATGGCCGGCGCGTAGAGAGGAGGCGATGTGCGATGGGCCACAAGTTTGAGAAGAACGCCGCGCTGCTCGCTCTCGGCGCCTTCCTGCTCCTCAGCTTCGCGGTGGCGATCACCGTGGCGCTGCCGCTGATGCAGGAGGACCTGTACGCTGCCTCGCCCTCGTCTCCCCGCTACGAGGGGATGTTCAACGACGGAAAGCCCATCAGCCCGCAGGTGGCCAGGGGTCGGCAGATCTACATCCGCGAGGGCTGCTTCTACTGCCACACCCAGCAGGTCCGCACGCTGGATAACGACGCCGCCTTCCAGGCTCCTGCCGTCACGCTGGACGACGGCACCGTCCTCGGCGGCCGTCCGACCCGCCCCGAGGACTACGGCAACGACAACCCGGCGCTGCTCGGCTCCCAGCGGACCGGCCCGGACCTGAAGTACGTCGGGCACCGCCTGCCCTCCAAGGACTGGCATATCGCGCACCTGATCGACCCGCGGTCCACCGAGCCCAACTCGATCATGCCGTCCTACGCCCATCTGCCGCCCGACGAGCTGGACGCGCTGGCCGAGTACCTGCTCACCCTGCGCGACTGGGCCATCCCGATCAAGACGCTGGCCAAGTACCCCGGGCCTGACATCCTCGCCGCCACCGACGACCTGCTGCCCGAGGAGTACCGCAATCTGCAGAACCCGTACAGCGGCGACGATGCCGCTGTCCTGGCCCGGGCCGAGGCGCTGATCGAGGCCAACGGCTGCCTGGCCTGCCACGGGCAGGACATGAGGGGCAAGACCGCCGCCGACGGCTGGGCCAGCCCGCCCTATCCGACCAACTGGTACAAGGCGGCGGAGACCCACTCCGAGCAGTTCATCTTCTGGGTGATCTCCGAGGGCACGCTGAAGGAGGACGGCACCGGCTCCGGCATGCCGGCGTGGCGCCTCAACGGCATCTCGGAGGAGGACCGCTGGGCCCTCACCACCTACATCAAGTCCCTGGCCGGCAAGGAGTAGCCATCAAGGGGGGACCCGCCGGTGGATATCGAGTGGACCCGGTTCGGCGACCTGGCGCCCTCCAGCGGCCTGCTGCTGCTGTTCATCCTGGTCGTCTGGGCCCTGATCGCCCTGGTCATGTACTGGGCGTTCATCTCGGGCAGCACGAGCATGGGTGAGGGCGTGAAGTTCAAGTACGTGAAGGACGACGAACCTGTCTCGCACTGACGGAGGTGTGACCATGTCTGAGGAGAACCGGCCGCAGACCGAGGCCGCGCACGACCAGGGGGCTCCCGTCCCCAAGTTCCTGCTGCTCGTCTACGCCGTGATCGCCCTCTTCTTCATCTACTACATGGCCACTGGCCTGCGCTTCGGGCCCAACAGCCCGACGGGCTTCTGACGTCGGATCGGTCCCCCCTCGCCGCGGGGCGAGGGGGGTCTCTCTCCCGCGGAGGGGATGAAGATGAAGAGCCGCCTCGGCAAGGTGAAAACGGTCATCCGGCGCTATCGCCGTGCCTCGCAGATGGCCGTCCTCTCCCTGCTGATCCTCTCACCGTTCGTGAACCTCTTCCGGTTCGACCTGCCCAGCATGTCGCTCTACCTGTTCGGCGTCCGGCTCTGGACGAAGCACGTGGTCGTCTTCTTCCTGCTGCTGGTAACGGTGATCTACTTCATCATCGCGGCCAGCCTGCTGTTCGGGCGGGTCTTCTGCGGTTGGGTCTGCCCGCAGAACCTGTTCAACGAGGTGACCCGGGAATGGGACCGGCGCTTCGGCCGCGCCGGCAGCATCCTGGTCTCGCTGCTCGTCGGCCTGTTCGGCGGTTTCGTCGTCTGGAGCTACTTCAGCGATGGGACCGTCCTCCTGCGGCAGTACCTGAGCGGGCAGGTACCGGTCGGCCCCACGGCCTTCATCGCCGCCGCCGGGCTCTTCTTCACGCTGGCCATGGCGTGGTGGCGCACCGCGATCTGCCGGGTGGCTTGCCCCTACGGGCACCTGCAGTCGATCATCACGAATGCGGAGACGATGCACCTGCAGGTGTTCAACATGCCGGGCACCCGCGACATCTGCGCCACGTGCGGGCTCTGCGCCGAGATCTGCCACATGGGGGTGGACCCGCGCACGCCTGAGCAGAAGAACTGCGTGGTCTGCGGCGACTGCCTGGACGCCTGCGCCCTCGTCTCGCAGGCCCGCGGGGTGCCGCGGGTGCTGAACTTCACCATCGGCGCGGGCGAACGGGCGGTCGCACTGAGGGAGCGGGGGCGGCTGCTGCAGAACGTGCGCCACCTGGCGCCCCGGCTGGTCCTGCCGCTCCTTCTCACCACGGTGCTCAGCGGTGTGTCGGGCTACCTCCTGGCCAACCGGCCGCTGGTGGACCTGGTGGTGGCCAAGGACCACCGGCACGTGCTGGCGGCCGGCGGCCCGGTGAGCAGCGGCGGCGTCATGGCCGTGTCCCTGATCAACCTCGCGGACCGCGCGGACCACTTCCGCCTGCTCGTCGAGGGGCTGCCGGAGGGCTGGGCCGCCCTGGAGCGGACCACGGTGGACCTCGGACCCGGTGAACGCGCCCTGGTGAGGCTGCGCGTGAACCCGACCGAGCGGCAGGTCGGCATCCATCGCTTCACCGTGCGCGTGGTGGGCGAGCAGAGCGGGGCGGAGGCCAGCTTCGAGACAGTGCACGTGGTGTACTGACCCCGGTTCAAGGAGTTTTCGACTTAGATGGCCGAGCGCGCGAGGATTTGGCGTAGATACAAAGAACTATATCTGGGTGGCCAAACGGGCTACGAGGTTACCCTGCCGAGTGGCTGGGAATCATTGCTGCGCGGGGCGGTTATCGTCTATTCGTATTGATACTGATAACCGCACTCCTTTATAATGATTCTAGTTTGGCTCTTACGTGACTGGTTGGTTTTCGGGTTGCTGGCTTCCGACTTAGGGGAGGTGCTGGTTCGGTGAGTTTGTGGGCCAGGTTCAAGAACACGACGCTCTACAAGTCGATCTACCGAAACGAGTACCCAGATACCCCGCGCAACCAGGTGCTGGTGATTCTCAACAGCGTCGTGCTGCACCTGCACCCGGTGAAGGTGCCCCGGCGCGCCGTGCGGATGAGTTATACCTGGGGCCTTGGCGGGCTGTCGCTGCTCATGTTCCTGATCCTGACCGTGACGGGCGTCTGGCTGATGTTCTACTACGTCCCGGCCGTTCCTGACGCTTACGAATCGATGAAGCTGTTGGAGACCAACGTGATCTTCGGCCCGTTCGCCCGCAATCTGCACCGGTGGGCCGCCCACGGCATGGTTATCGCCGTGTGGCTGCACATGACGCGGGTCTTCTACACCGGTTCCTACAAGCCGCCCCGGGAGTTCAACTGGGTGATCGGCGTCGTCCTCTTCCTCGTAACCGTCCTGCTCTCGTTCACCGGCTACCTGCTGCCCTGGGACCAGCTGGCCTACTGGGCGATCCAGGTAGGCTCCAACATGGCCAAGGTCTCCCCGGTGATCGGTACCTACGTGCAGCGGGCGCTCCTGGGCGGCTTTGACATCGGCCCGGCCACGCTGGTGCGCTGGTACACCCTGCATGTCATCCTGCTGCCGCTGGCGTGCATCGTGCTGATGGCCATGCACTTCTGGCGCATCCGCAAGGACGGCGGCATCTCGACCCCCATCCCGTATGACGAGGATGAGGATCAGGACGAGAATCCGCCGCCGGGCGGCGACGAGCCGAACAAGTAGGGAGGGAGCTCGCATGGCTGACACGACCGAGAAGTATCAGCAGACGGGCCCCAAGGTGCAGCCCGGTCAGAAGGAAGAGATGGTCTACACCTGGCCGTTCCTCGTCTCCATCGAGGCGATCATGGCTGTCACCATGATCCTGGCCTTCGCCCTGATGGCGACGTTCGTGGACGCGCCGCTGCTCGACATGGCCAACCCCGACAAGACGCCCAACCCGGCCAAGGCGCCGTGGTACTTCCTGGGCCTGCAGGAGCTGCTGCTCCACATGGACCCGGCGCTGGCCGGCGTGATCGTGCCCACGGCCGCCCTGGTGCTGCTGGCGATGATCCCCTACGTTGACCGGGACCGGCGGGGCACCGGCATCTGGTTCTCCACCAAGAAGGGCGTGCCCATCACCGTTTTCTCCGCCATCTACACCGCGGTGATCGAGATCGCCCTGGTGCTGGTGGACGAGGTGGTCCGGGTGCCCGGCATGCCCGAGGGCTCCTACCGCATCTCGGCCACGGTGACCTACCTCCTGGAGCAGACCGGCCTGCCGACCGCCGCAGTCTCCTGGGTCGGGTCGATCTTCATCCCCCTCTGCCTGATGATCGGCATCCCCTGGGTGTTGGTTTCGATCGTCAGGCGGCGCTACAAGGCCAACACCCGGGAGGTTATGATCGCACTGTACACGTTCTACTTCACTTCGTTCATCGTGCTCTCCGCGATCGGCACCTTCTTCCGGGGCGAGTCGATGCACCTCGTTTGGCCGTGGGAGCTCCAGCCTCCGCACTAGGCCGGCATCACCGCCAGCTGACTAACCTCTGGAAAGGGTGAACCTCCATGGCCGCTGAGAATAGGGTCCACGCGGCGGCGGCCGCTCCGCCGACCTCCGGCCCTGCCGCGGAAGGCATGACCCGTCGCCAGCTTCTGCGCAGCTCGATGTTTGCCACCATCGGGGCCATGTTCGGCCTGGCCGCGGCGGGCGGCGGTGGCATGTTCTGGCCGATCAAGCTCTCCGGGTTCGGCGGCATCGTCCCCGCCCCGGTCAAGGCGCACGAGATGCAGGTGGGCGACGTCGTCACCGTCCGGGACGGCAAGTACTACCTCACCCGCAGCGAGGACGGCCTCATGGCCCTCTACTGGAAGTGCGTGCACCTGGGGTGCACGGTCCCGTGGAACGCTGCCGCCGGCAAGTTCATGTGCCCGTGCCACGCCTCGGTCTACGACATCACCGGACAGAACATCGCCGGCCCGGCTCCCCGGCCCCTGGATATGATGGAGATCACGGTGGAGCCCGACGGCACCGTGCTGGTCAACACCGGCAAGATCACCGAGCGGGTGCGCCACGAGCCCGAGCATGCCGTGAAGATCTAGGGCGAGGGAGGAGGCAGCCTGATGTTCGACTTTACCACCCAGCTGGGCTACGCCTCGCCGATTCCCACCCCCTGGTACCACGGGGTGCGGGTCTCCGAGGCCACCGAGCTCCTGATTGTGCTGACCCTGTTCCTCGGCGTGCTCGTCACCGTCTACTTCATCCAGCGCTGGATCGGTGACTACTAGACCGGTGCCCAGAAAGGAGCTCACCGCTTGTGCGTAACGAGAGGAAGTACAAGGTCATTACATTGCTCTCCTTTGCGCTGGCCATCCTGCTGCTGGGCACAGGCATCCGGGAACCGTGGCGCATGGCGACCGCGGAGTACCGGCAGCACGAGGAGTACGTGCTGAAGGGCGCCCAGCTCTATGCCGAGAACTGCGTGCAGTGCCACGGCCCCTACGGCGAGGGCGTGATCGGCATGCCGCTGAACCGGGCCGAGTTCCGTGCGGACCCCGATTCCCCGGCCGGCAAGGATATCTACCGTTACATCTACGACACGATCGCCATGGGGCGGGATGGCAACGCCAACCACTTCCAGTGGGTGAAGGTGCAGACGCCCGAGGGCAAGGACGCCTGGATGTCCTACACCGAGATGCCCGCCTGGCTGAAGGCCTACGGCGGCCCCATGGACGAGGAGGCCGTCAAGGCGCTGACCCTCTTCATCATGAAGGACGATCCGACGGGGTCGCAGTGGTATATGGTCGGCAACTCCCAGAAGGCGCCGATCCCGGCCGCCGACCTGACGGCTGATGAGTCCGGCGAGATCCCGCTGCCCGACGCGGACGTCTCTCCCGAGGTCAACGCCACCGCCAAGGCGCTGCTGCGGGACTACACCAAGAGCCAGTGCCTCACCTGCCATACCATCGGCTCCAAGGGCGGCAAGATCGGTCCGGATCTGACCCGGGTGGGCGCCTGGGGCATCGACCAGGCCTTCCTGGAGGACTGGATCAAGCGGGCCAGCGGTCCCAACGCCATGCCGCACGACGAGCGCATGCCCATCTACTGGAGCCAGAACCGTGCCATCGCGAGCACGGAGATCGACCTGAGCAAGAAGGTGGTCTCCGAGGGGCCGTACTACATGCCTGCCTTCGAGGGCCGGCTGACCGACGAAGAGATCGCGACGATCGCCGAGTACCTGCTGGGGCTGAAGTAGAACGGGGAGATGGGGGAGTGATCCATTGCGGGGGTACCTGATCGGCCTCCTGGTGATCGCCTTCCTCGTGGGGAGCCTCTTCCGGGCCACCGAGGTGACGGGCATGCGCATCTGGAACATGTTCGCCACCTTCGGGATCTTCCTGTTCGGCGTGGTGGGCTCCCTGGCGCTCTCCCGACTCCAGCAGCGCTCCGGCCTGCGGAGCGTGCAGGAGGCGATCAAGGCCTTGGAGCCGGACTGGGTGATCACCGACTGGTCGGGACAGCCCGGCGGGCGTCCGGACTACCTGCTGGTGGGGCCGGGCGGCCTCCTGGCGATCTGCGTGGAGCACTCGCCGCGGGCGCTGTTGGGCAGTCGCACCCGCGTTCGGGTGGCCTCGGCCGCCGAGCGGGCCCGCCTTGCGGCGGACTGGGTACGGGAAGCGCTCGCCGTCCTTCCGGCGGCCGCCGACCTGCCCGTGGTGCCCGTGCTGCTGCTGGCTCGTATGAGGGCGCTTCCCGAGTACCAGGCGGAGGGGCTTCCGGTGCTCAACCCTGAGGGCCTTGCCGAGTACGTCGGTTCCCTCGCCCCCGCGCCCACGGCGAGCCGGCCGCTCTGCTACCGGGTGACGCGCTGCCTGCGTGCAGCCAACGTGCCCGCGACCGGCTAGTGGTAACCCCAAAGGAGGGAGAGACATGCCCCACTTCATCGACGAGAAGTGCATCGGCTGCACTGCCTGCGTGTCCGTCTGCCCCACAGAGGCGATCAGCGGCGAGCGGAAGCAGCTTCACTTCATAGACCCGAAGCTCTGCATCGACTGTGACGCCTGCGTGCGCGCCTGCCCGGTGCTCGCCATCGCCGACGAGTTCGGCGTCTACAAGCCCCGCATCGCCAAGCGGTCTGACTGGCCGAAGCCCGTCATCGATCCCGTCTCCTGCTCGGGGTGCGACTTCTGCGTGGAGATCTGCCCCTTCGACTGCCTCGAGCTGGCCGGTGACGGTCCGTTCTTCGGCACCGCGGTGCTGGTCCGGCCCAACGCCTGCGTCGCCTGCCGGGAGTGCGAGGAGGTGTGCGCCAAGGGCGCGATCATCGTCGTCCCGCCCGGCGAACTCCACCCCACCGCGCTGGCGGAGGGGCGGGCCTGAGCTAACAAGCCACATCCGGGAGCCCTCGTGGTCGAGGGCTCCCGTTTCCATTGTCGAACTGTCGCAGGGGACGGCGTGGCGGGAGTCGAAACCTGCACCAGAACGGAGGGAATTACTTGCGGAACTTTGACGCCGTCCTTTTCGACCTTGACGGCACGCTCATCGACACGAACCAACTGATCGTGGAGTCGTTCCAGCACGTCTTCCGGAGCGAACTGGGCCTGGAGGTGACCCCGGCGGAGATCTACCCGTACTTCGGCGAGCCGCTCCATACCACGCTCGCCCGCTACGGCCCGGACCGGGCGGACGAGCTGGTGGCCGCCTACCGGAAGTTCAACCTCAGCCAGCACGACCGGATGGTGCGCCCCTTCCCCGGCGTGGCCGGGGCGGTGGCCGACCTGCAGGCGGCGGGCGTGCGCCTGGGCGTCGTCACCTCGAAGATCACCGAACTGGCCCTGCGGGGGCTGCGCGTCTGCGGCATCGCGGACTACTTCCCAGTGGTGGTGGGCGTGGATCAGACCCAGCGGCACAAGCCCGAACCCGATCCTGCGCTGAGGGCGATCGCCCTCCTGGGCGTGGAGCCGGGGCCGCGCGTCCTGATGGTGGGGGACAGCCCTTTTGACATCGCCTGCGGCCGCGCCGCGGGCTGCATGACCGCCGCGGTGGGTTGGGCCGCCAACCCGGCCCCGCTGGCCGCCTGCCGGCCCGACTTCTGGATCGAGCAGCCGGCGGATCTCGTCACGGTGGTGACCGGCCCTGCGGGAGGCGACTGCGGGAGTGCCGCAGGCCCAGGATAAATCTGGAGACTAGGTGTATGTTTGGGAGAAAGAGTGGCAGAGTATCTATTGTGAACGGTAGCGCTTTCGGACAAGTTTGTCCCGGGCAGAAGGAGACGCCTTCGGGCGGGTCGAAGTTGCAACACTATCGGGGTGAGTGATCCAACCGTGCGTTGTCCGGCGCCCAGCCGAAGGGAAGCGCACCGCCGAGGCGGTGCGCCTTTGCCCCCCCTGCACCCGATCCGCAAATCCGAACCGTCTTGCCGTGGGGTTCCCGGCTGAGCGCAGTTCCATCAACCGTTGAGGAGGAGATGGGGTTGAGAAGATTTGCTGTCGAGAAGGTGCGGAACCTCGCCTTAATTGCCCACAGCGGCGCGGGGAAGACTTCGCTGGCTGAGGCCATGCTCTTCAACGCCGGGGCGACGGACCGGCTTGGGCGCGTCGACGAGGGCAATACGATAATGGACTTTGACCCCGAGGAAATCCGGCGGAAGGTCTCCATCTCCATGGGTATCGCGCCCCTGGAGTGGAAGGGCCTGAAGTTCAACCTGCTGGACACCCCCGGGTATTTTGATTTTGTCGGTGAGGTCAAGGCGGCGCTTCGCGTCGTGGAGACCGCGGTCCTGGTGATCGACGCCGTCGGTGGCGTCGAGGTGGGCTCCGAGCTGACCTACCAGCACGCGGTGGACGCCGGCGTCTCCCGGATGATCGTCGTCAACAAGATGGACCGGGAGAACGCCAACTTCCAGAAGGCCCTGGGCGCGCTGGAGTCCACGTTCGGCCGCGCCGTCGTGCCGTTCCAGCTGCCCATCGGCGCCGAGGCCAGCTTCAGCGGCGTCGTCGACGTTGTTGCGCAGAAGGCTTACGTCTTCTCCGGCAAGAACGTCAAGGAGGAGGCCGTGCCGGGCGATCTGGCCGGGCAGGTCGCAGAGATCCGCGAGAAGATGATGGAGCTGGCCGCGGAGGCCGACGACGAGCTCACGATGAAGTTCCTCGAGGAGGGCGAGCTCTCGCAGGAGGAGCTGGAGCGCGGGCTCCGGCTCGGGGTGCACAAGGGCGACATCGTCCCGGTGCTCGTGGCGGCGGCCACGAAGAACATCGGCGTCACCACGCTGATGGACGCCATCGCCACCTACGCCCCGTCGCCCGCCGACCGCGGCGAGCTGGTCGGCCAGACGCCTGACGGCGAGCCCGTGAGCCGCCCGATCGGCGACGACCAGCCCTTCAGCGCCCTGGTCTTCAAGACCACGGCAGACCCGTTCGTCGGCCGCATGACGATCATGCGCATCTTCAACGGCAAGGTCACCAACGACCAGACCGTGTACAACATCACGCGGGGCCGCTCCGAGAAGCTGAGCCACATGTTCATTCCCAAGGGCAAGGCGCAGGAGCAGGTGACCGAGGCGGGCCCCGGTGACATCATCGCCGTCGCGAAGCTCTCCGTCACCCAGACCAACGACTCCCTGGGCGAGGAAGCCCGGCCCATGGTGCTCGAGCCCGTGGCCTTCCCGGCGCCGGTCTACTCGGTGGCGGTCTATCCCAAGGCGAAGGGCGACGAGGAGAAGATCGGCTCAGGCCTGCAGCGCCTGGCCGAGGAGGACGCCACCTTCACGGTCCAGCGCGACCCCGTGACTGCCGAGATCATCATCTCCGGCCTCGGCGAGACCCACGTCGACGTGATGGTCGAGCGGCTCAAGCGGAAGTTCGGCGCCGAAGCCGTCCTCAGCGAGCCGAAGGTCGCTTACAAGGAGACCATCCGCGGCAAGGCCCAGGGCGAGTACAAGCACAAGAAGCAGTCCGGCGGCCGCGGCCAGTACGGCCACTGCAAGATCGAGATTGAGCCGCTCTTCGACGGCGAGTACGAGTTCGTCGACAAGATCTTTGCCGGCGCCATCCCGCTCAACTACCGCCCGGCCGTCGACAAGGGCGTGCAGGAGACGATGGCCGAGGGCGTGCTGGCCGGCTATCCGGTGACCGGCATCCGCTGCACCCTGCTCGACGGCTCGTACCACGACGTCGACTCCTCCGAAATGGCCTTCAAGATCGCCGCCCGCAACGCGTTCAAGATCGCCTTCATGAACGCCAAGCCGGTCCTGCTGGAGCCGATCATGCGGCTTGAGGTCATCGTGCCCGAGTCGTACATGGGCGATATCATGGGCGACCTGAACAAGAAGCGCGGCCGCATCGCCGGCATGGAGCCCACCGGCGACGGCAAGCAGATCATCCGTGCCTCCGCGCCGCTGGCCGAGCTGCGCCGCTACGCCATCGACCTGCGCTCCATGACCCAGGGACGCGGCCAGTTCACGATGGAGTTCGACCATTACGAGGAGGCGCCGGCCCAGGTGGCCAAGGCGGTCATCGAGGCCGCCGCCGCCAACCGGAAGGAAGACTCGGAGTAGCCGCCCCGCCGGACTACTCCATCGCCTCCAACTGCACCAGGCGGAGCACCTCGCCGGTCAGGGCGTCCACCACCAGACGGATCCGCTGCCCTGCGGGCAGTTCGGCTTCCAGGAGCCACGCCCTCCGCACCTCAATCTCCCCTGGGCGCTCAACGGGATACGCATCGACGAAGCTCGCCTGCCACCCCGGCAGGCGGCTTTGTTCTCTCGCCAGGGCGATGGCGGCCTCCCGGTCCAGCAGCGCAGGCTCCCCGGTGGGGACGTGCTCCCGCCATCCCTCCTGGAGCCAGGCGGCCATCTGCGGGTTGAACAGCCGCACCTGCCGGCCGTCCCCCCGCCGCAGGATGACGTCGCTGGGCGAGGGGGGGCAGGCGAAGCCGTGGCCGGATTCGCTGGAGAAGCCGGGGCAGTCGCCGGCGGGCTGCACGGCCACGGGCTCGCCCCGCCGCAGCGCGATCTGCAGGACCGGTCCCTTCGGCGAGGCGACGGCAGCTCCCGGCGCCAGCCGCGAGCCGAGCAGGAGGTCGAGCACCACGGCGATCGTCGGCCGGTGGTCCGGATGGGTGGTGTAGAGGGGCAGGGGCGCCTCCGCCGGCCCTGCGGGCGCGCGCAGGGAAAGCCGGAGGCTGGCCACCGAATCCAGGGGCGGGACCCAGTCAGCCGGGACGGGCTGGCCGTGGCCGGCGGTGACCGCCACGGCCGGTACCGCGGGAGGAGGCGGCGAGGCCGGCAGCGCAGCCAGCCCCGCCGCGAGGGCCGCGAGGGCGGCAGCCCACCCTGCAGGCCGCCGCCCTCGCATCCTGTTACTGACGTCCACCGGTCTCCGGGTGCCCGGCCGGGTGAGGCCGGTCCGGGGCGGCCTGCGCGCTGCGCATGTCGCCCGTGCGGGCCATGGACTGCTTCGCCTGGTCCTCCCGCTCGATCCAGGCGAGATCGTCGGTCGACACCGCGGCGGCCCGGCCGAACTCCGCCGCCTCGTTCAGGTGGTGGCCGGCGGCGTGGGTCCCCGTGAGCGTCGTCTTGACGGCCTCGGGTTCGTGGTTGCGCTTTGCCATTCCAATCGCCCCCTCCCGCCCTAGCGTGCCCGGAGGCGGAGCGATCCATGTTCCGCGCTGGCGCAGCGTGCGGGCGCAGGGTAAGATATGGACGAATCGGTTGCAGAGAGGGGCAGCGTCATGGCTGTTGTTCAGCTGGCCAGGGGCCGGCACAAGCGGGTGCAGGACGGGCACCCCTGGATCTTCCAGGGCGAGGTCGAGGAGGTGCGCGGCGAGTTCGCACCCGGCGATGTCGTGACCGTGGTCGATTACCGCGGGCGATTCCTCGGGAAGGGGTACATCAACCCGGCTTCGCAGATTATCGTGCGGATGTTGACGAACAGGGACGAACCGGTCGACCGCGACTTCTTCCGGCGCAGGGTGGAACGGGCGTGGGCCTACAGGCAGCGCCTGCTGCCGGACGTGGAGGCCTGCCGCGTTGTCTTCGGCGAGGCCGACTTCCTGCCGGGCCTCATCGTGGACAAGTTCGGCGACGTGCTCGTGGTGCAGACCCTGGCCCTCGGCATCGACCGCTGGCTTCCGGACATCGTCGACATCCTGGACGACCTGCTGCACCCCCGCGGCATCTACGAGCGCAACGACGTGCCCGTGCGGCGGCTGGAGGGGCTGGAGGAGCGCACGGGCTACCTGCGGGGAGAGTTCGACCCACGGCTGACCATCGTGGAGAACGGGCTGGAGATCGCGGTGGACGTCGCCACGGGGCAGAAGACCGGCTACTTCCTCGACCAGCGGGAGAACCGGCGCGCGGTGCGGCCGTACGCCGCCGGCGGGCGGGTGCTGGACTGCTTCTGCAACGTGGGCGGCTTTGCCCTCAACGCCGCCGCCGGCGGCGCGCGGGAGGTCGTCGCCGTGGACTCGTCGGAGGAGGCGCTGGCCGCGGCGCGGCTGAACGCCGAGCGCAACGGACTGAGCGACAAGATCCGATTCCTGGCCGGCAACGCCTTCGACATTCTGCGACAGATGGAGGCGAACCAGGAGCGCTTCGACCTGATCGTGCTGGATCCGCCCGCCTTCGCCAAGAACCGCGCCGCGCTGGAGGGGGCCGTGCGGGGCTACAAGGAGATCAACCTGCGCGCCCTGCGCATGCTGCCAGAGGGCGGCTTCCTCGTCACGTGCTCCTGCTCCTACCACATGACGCCCGACATCTTCAAGGCGGTGGTGGCCGACGCCGCCCGGGACTCGCGCCGGCGGCTCCGCCTCGTCGAGGAGCGGGCCCAGGCAGTGGACCACCCCATCGTGGTGGGCTACGACGAGAGCCACTACCTGAAGTGCCTCATCTACGAGGTGATCTGACGGGCGGCAGGCCGTCTCCCCCGGCGGCGAATTAACGTCAAATAACATCAGATACGGTCTCCGTGGGACTGTGGCTGGGAAAACTGAAGGTTGTTGGACGGTGTTCGCTCCAGGTCGTGCTTGCCCGTCCGCGGGCAACCGGGTAAAGTGATAGGCAGAAAGGTCAAATAAGGTCAGGGGGTGAGCGGCCATGGCCAATCTGGCCGACGAGATCGAACGGTACCTCAAGGAGCATCTCCGCAGGTCTGAGATCCTGGAGGTTCAGCGGGCCATGCTGGCCGCCCGGTTCGACTGCGCACCGTCACAGATCAACTACGTGCTCTCCACCCGGTTCACCCCAGAGCGGGGCTATGTGGTCGAGAGCCGCCGGGGTGGCGGCGGCTACATCCGGATCATCAGGCTGAACATCCGAAACAGCGACGACCTGCAGGAACTGATCCAGCGGGAGGTCGGCGAGGGCATCAGCCAGGCCGAGGCGCTGGACATCGTGGCCCGCCTCTACGAGCAGGAGATCATCGACGAACGGGAGGCGGCCATCATGCAGTCCGTGCTGCGCCGGGACGCGCTGCCGCTCGACCTGCCCGCCAGAGACGTCGTGCGGGCCAGCCTGCTCAAGGCCATGCTCACGGCAATCCTGCGCTTCTGAAGGAGGTGGCCGGTCATGCTGTGCGAACGGTGTGGCCAGCGCGAGGCGACGGTTCACCAGACCATGGTTACCAATGGTGTGAAGCAGGAATCGCATCTGTGTGTGGAGTGCGCCCGGGAGATCGGTGCGATACCGAACTTCTCGTTCCCGAACCTCTCGATGCAGCAGCTGCTGAGCTCCTTCCTGGGCCAGACGCTGCCGGGAACCGGGGCCCCCAAGGCGCAGCTGAAGGCCGAGCCGACCTGCCGTTACTGCGGCATGACCTACAGCCAGTTCGCCCAGGCCGGGGTGCTCGGGTGCCCCAGGTGCTACCAGGAGATGGAGCAGCAGCTGCTGCCCATGATCAAGCGGATTCAGGGCACCACGACCCACAGCGGCAAGGTGCCGAAGCGCACCGGCGGCATCGCCCGCAAGCGGCGTGACCTCGCGGCGCTCCGGGCCCAGCTGCAGAGCGCGGTGCAGGGCGAGCGGTACGAGGAGGCAGCCCGGCTCCGGGACCAGATTCGGGCGCTGGAGGCGGAGATCGCTGCAGGGGGTGAGGACCGTGGGATGGAATGAGCTGGTCACCCGGGCTTCGAGCCGGTGGATGGAGGGTACGGGGCCGCACGCGGACGTGGTGCTCTCCTCGCGCATCCGGCTTGCGCGCAACCTCGACAACCTGCCGTTCCCGCAGCGCATGTCCGAGGCAGACGCTGCCAAGTTGCTGGCGGCCGCCGAGGAGGGCGTGCGGGAGATCAACCTGATCGGCTTCCCCTCCCGCGTGGAGCTGTACCGGCTGGCCGACACGACGCCCCTGGACCGGCAGGTGCTGGTCGACAAGCACCTGATCAGCCCGCTGCAGTCCCGGGAGGCGATGGCCCGGGCGGTGGCCATCTCGGCCGACGAGTCCATCTCGATCATGGTGAACGAGGAGGACCACCTGCGCATCCAGGTGCTCGCCCCGGGGCTGCAGCTCCAGGAGGCGTGGCGGGTGGCCTCCCAGGTGGACGACGCGCTGGAGCAGCGCATCCAGTACGCCTTCGACGAGCGGCTGGGCTACCTGACGGCCTGCCCGACCAACGTGGGCACGGGCCTCAGGGCCTCGGTGATGATGCACCTGCCGGCGCTGGTGCTGACCCAGCAGGCGGGACGGCTCTTCCACAACCTCTCCCAGCTGGGTCTGGTGGTGCGGGGGCTTTACGGCGAGGGCACCGAGGCGGCCGGCCACATCTTCCAGATCTCCAACCAGACCTCGCTGGGCAAGGCCGAGGAGGAGGTCATCTCCAACCTGGAGGCGATCGCCCGGACCGTGATCGACACCGAGGAGCAGGCCCGCCGTCACCTCCACCGCGAGATGCGCCTGCAGATCGAGGACCGGGTCTCCCGGGCGTTCGGCCTGCTCTCCAACGCGCGGGTGATCACCTCGGAGGAGGCGATGCGGCTGCTCTCCGACGTGCGGCTGGGCATCGCGCTCGGGGTTCTGCCGCCGATCGACTACCGCAAGCTGAACGAGCTGATGGTCGCGATGCAGCCCGCCTTCCTCCAGCGCACGGAGGGGCGGGAGCTGAACCCGCTGGAGCGGGACGTGAAGCGGGCGGCGCTCATCCGTTCTCACCTGGCCTCCTGATGGTACCGTATCGCAGGAACACAAGAACCGGACCCAACTGGTATGTACAGCCGCGTCAACCAGCATACGGAAGTGCGGATCGGAGACCCTGGTTTGCAGTGTGAGTTGCTGTGGATCGGCGTAGCGGAATAGACAGGAGGATAGGGGGTAAGTCACGCATGTTCAGCCGCTATACGGAACGGGCCCAGCGCGTGATCGTGCTGGCCCAGGACGAGGCCCGGCGTTTGAATTATGATTACGTGGGCACTGAGCACCTGCTGCTCGGGCTGATCCGGGAAGGCGAGGGCATCGCCGCCAAGGCGCTCCAGTCGCTGGGCATCCAGCTCGAACAGGTCAGGGCCGAGGTCGAGAAGATGATCGGCAAGGGCTCCGCCTCCACTCGGGGCGAGATCGGCTTCACCCCCCGGGCCAAGAAGGTGATGGTGGAGCTGGCGATCGAGGAGGCCCGGCTGCTGGGCCACAACTACGTGGGCACGGAGCACATCCTCCTCGGGCTGATCCGGGAGGGCGAGGGCGTCGCCGCACAGGTGCTGCAGAACCTGGGCGCCGACCTCGAGCGGGTGCGCAACCAGGTGATCCACCTGCTCGGCGGCGTACCCCATCCGCCCGCGGGCTCCGCCTCGCCCGGCGCCGCCAAGTCCAAGGGGCCGAAGACCAACACGTCTACGCTTGACCAGTTCGGCCGCGACCTGAACCAAATGGCGCGCGACGGCAAGCTGGATCCCGTGATCGGCCGGGAGAAGGAGATCGAGCGGGTCATCCAGATCCTCTCCCGCCGCACCAAGAACAACCCGGTGCTGATCGGCGAGCCCGGCGTGGGCAAGACGGCCATCGCCGAGGGGCTGGCCCAGCGCATCGCCGACGGGCGGGTGCCCGAGATCCTGAAGGATAAGCGGGTGGTCGCGCTCGACCTCGCCTCGCTCGTCGCCGGCTCCAAGTACCGGGGCGAGTTCGAGGAACGGCTGAAGAAGGTGATGGAGGAGATCCGCAACGCGGGCAACATCATCCTCTTCATCGACGAGCTGCACACCATCATCGGCGCCGGCGCGGCCGAGGGCGCCATCGACGCCTCCAACATCCTGAAGCCGGCCCTGGCCCGCGGCGAGCTGCAGGCCATCGGCGCCACCACCATCGACGAGTACCGCAAGCACGTGGAGAAGGACGCAGCCCTGGAGCGCCGGTTCCAGCCGGTCATGGTGGATGAGCCGTCGCAGGAGGACGCGATCCAGATCCTCAAGGGGCTGCGCGACCGGTACGAGGCCCACCACCGGGTGGAGATCACCGACGCGGCCATCGAGGCCGCCGTGCGGCTCTCCGACCGGTACGTCACCGACCGCTTCCTGCCCGACAAGGCCGTCGACCTGGTCGATGAGGCCGCCTCCCGCGTGCGCCTCTCCACCTTCGTGGCCCCACCCGACCTGAAGGAGCTGGAGGAGAAGCTGGAGGAGGTGCGCAAGGAGAAGGAGGCCGCCGTCCAGGGGCAGGAGTTCGAGAAGGCCGCCCGCCTGCGCGACAAGGAGACCAAGCTGAAGGAAGAGCTGGAGCGGCAGAAGAACGAGTGGCAGCAGAAGAAGGTCACCTCGAAGTCCATCGTGACGGAGGAGGACATCGCCCACATCGTCTCCCAGTGGACCGGCATTCCGGCCTCCAAGCTCACGATGGACGAGTCGCAGCGGCTGCTCAACCTCGAGAAGATCCTGCACGAAAAGGTGGTCGGCCAGGACGAGGCGGTGGAGGCCGTTGCCCGGGCGATCCGCCGGGCCCGCTCCGGCCTCAAGGACCCCAAGCGGCCGATCGGCTCCTTCATCTTCCTCGGGCCCACCGGCACGGGCAAGACGCACCTGGCCCGGGCCCTGGCGGAGGCGCTCTTCGGCGACGAGGATGCCATGATCCGCATCGACATGTCGGAGTATATGGAGCGGCACACCACCTCCCGCCTGGTGGGCGCGCCTCCCGGGTACGTGGGGTACGACGAGGGCGGCCAGCTGACCGAGGCCGTGCGCCGGCGGCCCTACTCCGTGGTGCTGCTCGACGAGATCGAGAAGGCGCACCCCGAGGTCTTCAACATCCTGCTCCAGGTACTTGAGGACGGCCGGCTGACCGAGGCCAAGGGCCGCACCGTCGACTTCCGGAACACCGTGATCATCATGACCTCCAACGCGGGCGCGCAGGTCATCCGCGGCGACAAGCAGCTGGGCTTCACCGTCCAGGAGGACGAGAAGGGCCAGCACGAGCGGATGAAGGGCCGCGTGATGGAGGAGGTCAAGCGGCTCTTCCGGCCCGAGTTCATCAACCGGCTGGACGAGATCATCATCTTCCACAACCTGAACAAGGAGCATCTGAAGCAGATCGTCCACCTCGAGGTGAAGAAGGTGGCCCAGCGGCTGAAGGAGCAGGGGGTCGACATGACCGTCTCCGACGCCGCCCTGGAGAAGCTGGTGGCGGAGGGCTACGACCAGAACTACGGCGCCCGTCCGCTGCGCCGGGCGATCCAGCGGCTGGTGGAGGACCCGCTCTCCGAGGAGATGCTCCGGAAGCCGTTCAAGTACGGCGAGCAGGTCGAGGTGGACCTGGACGCCGACGGCAAGGTCTTCTTCAAGCGCACGGAGCCGTCGGCCGCGTCGGTGGGCGCAGCCGGACCGGGGACGAGCGAAGGGTAACCGCGCCGGCAGTGGCAGCCGGGGGAGGCGTTCTCCCCCGGCTCTCCTCATTGGGCCCTCGGCCGGCGGATCCGCTGGTTCTGGCAGGCGCCCCGGCTTTCGAAGAGCGGCGGCCGGCCCGGCACGAAGCGCCTGCGGCCCGACCGGAACTCGTACGCCCCCACGTCGCAGTTCGCGCCGAAGGGGCGGGGCACTCCCCGCTGGTCCGTCAGGACCGGATTGCCCGCCGCGTCGACGCAGCCGAAGGCCGCGTCGATGGCGACGCTCCCCGGGAGGAGGGCCATGGTCTCGGTGATGCCCGGCAGGTTGAGCTGCAGGGGACCCAGGTTGAGCTGATCGCGGGTAACGACCGTGAAAGTGGAACAGTTGTTGTCGGTGGAGAGGTTGCCGCCGAGGTCGACGATGTTGCCTGCACAGTTGGGCCCGCCGATGGTGCTGGCGATGATCGAGTTCCTGACCAGGATGTTGCCACCCGCTTCCGTGGCCAGCGCGGCCCCGCCGGGGCCCACCACGTTGTCGGCCACGGTGACGAAGCTGAGTGTCGTCACTGCACCGGAGGATTGGACCGCTGCGCCGGTGATGCCCGCTGTGTTCTGCGCCAGGGTGCTGTTGACCACGGGGAGCAAGGAGCCTGAGACGAACATGGCACCGCCCGCGGCATCGGCGCGGTTGCGGAAGAACGCGCTGTCCCGGATCGCCACCGCGTTGGACGACGCTGCGACAATCGCTCCTCCGAACTCTGCCGTGTTGTCGGAAAAGCTGGAGGCGAAGATTGCATACGTTCCCAAGAGCGAGGCCAGCGCTCCGCCGCTGTCGGCCGCGCTGTTGCCGGTGAAGCGGGACCTGTTCACCGTCACCGTGCTGCGGCTGGCGAAGATTGCGCCTCCGTCGTCTGCTGCGCTGTTTCCCACGAAAGCGGAGTCCAGGACGGAGAGGGTCGAGTTGATGTCTGACAAGACGCCTGCCCCGCTGGACGCCCTGTTCAGGGAAACCGTCGTGCGGACCAGGGTCAGGCTTCCCTGGTTATAGAAGCCCGCGCCCATGTTCGTGCCCGAGCCCCTGGTCACGGTCAGGTCCTGGACGGGGACGGTGACCCCTGGGTCGATGGCGAAGATCCGCACGGCGTCGTTGCCGTCCACCGCCAGCAGGTCCTGGCCTGGTCCGGTGATGATCAGATCCTCGGTGATCGTGGGCAGGGCCGTAACCAGGGTGATGGTGCCAGTGGCCACGATCTGAATCAGGTCGGGTTCGCCGTTGGCGTTGGCTTCCAGGAGCGCGTCCCGGAGCGAACCCGGTCCCGCGTCGAGGGTGTTGGTAACCAGGATCGTGGCCATCATCTCACCCCCAGGGTGACATAATCCGCGCTCATCCTTAAGCTATGTCGGATTTGGTCAAAGGCGTCTCCGGGAGCGTGTCGATGGCGGGAGCGCTACGTCCCCCGCCTGGCCAAGTGTCACTCACATATGAACTGTCTTTGTTTGTAAAGGTATCCTTTCCGATACGTCAAATATACGAACCATCACCCTTATCGAGGGAGGTTCGGTGCGTGTCGCTGAAAGGCCTGTTCGAAGGACGTTGGGGAATTATCATCACCGGACTCGTCGTCGGCATCCTCGCTCCGATCCTGGTCAAGCTGGGCAACCCCGGGAACATGGGCGTCTGCGTGGCCTGCTTCACGCGAGATATCGCAGGCGGCCTGGGGCTGCACCGGGCCGCGGCGGTGCAGTACATCCGGCCCGAGATCATCGGCCTGGTCCTGGGCGCCACGATCGCGGCCCTGGCCGCGGGTGAGTGGCGTGCCCGCGGCGGCTCCTCGCCCCTGGTCCGCTACATCATGGGCGTGATCGCGGCGATCGGCGCGCTGGTCTTCCTGGGCTGTCCGTGGCGGGCCTTCCTGCGCCTCGGCGGCGGCGACTGGAACGCCATCGTGGGGCTGATCGGGTTCGCGGCGGGCATCTGGGCGGCCACCTTCTTCCTCCGCAGGGGCTACAGCCTGGGCAGGAGCCGGCCGATGGCGCCGGTGATGGGCTGGATCATGCCTGCCGTGATGGTGGGCCTGCTGGCCCTCCTGCTGGCGGCGCCGCTCTTCGGCCGCGACGCGGACGGAAACCCGGTTGGCCCGGTCTTCTTCAGCACCAGCGGGCCGGGCGCCCAGCACGCGGCCTGGTGGATCTCGCTCCTGGCGGCTCTCGCGATCGGCTTCCTGGCGCAGCGCAGCCGGTTCTGCTCGGTGGGCGCCTTCCGCAACCTCTTCATGCTGCGTGACACCAAGCTCTTCATGGGCGTGGTCGCCCTCGCCGCCGCCGCGTTCGTCACGAACCTGGTCCTGGGGCAGTTCAAGCCGGGTTTTGCCGGCCAGCCCATCGCACACACCGACGGGCTCTGGAACTTCATGGGCATGCTGCTCTCAGGCCTGGCCTTCACACTGGGTGGCGGCTGCCCCGGCCGGCAGCTCTTCCTGGCCGGCGAGGGCGACACCGACGCGGCGGTCTTCTTCTTCGGCCTGCTGACCGGCGCGGCCATGGCGCACAACTTCAACCTGGCCAGCTCCGCCGCGGGTCCCTCTCCGTACGGGCCGGCCGCGGTGATCATCGGGCTCGTGGTGGTGGTGATCCTGGGCCTCACCCTGCGCGACGTGGCCGAAGGCGAGGAGAAGTCCAGGTCGGCGGCATGAGCGGCGACGTGACCTACCTGGACAACGCCGCGACCTCCTGGCCCAAGCCGCCGGGGGTCGCGCAGGCGATCGTCGAGTGCCTGGAGCGCGAGGCAGGCAACCCGGGCCGGTCGGGGCACCGGCTCTCTCTGGCTGCTGGCCGGCGGGTCTATGCCGTGCGGGAGGCGGTGGCGGAGCTCTTCGGCGCGCCAGATCCGGTACGCGTGATCTTCACCCACAACGGCACGATGGCGGTCAACATGGCGCTCGGGGGCCTCCTGGCCCCCGGCGACCGCGTGGTCTGCACCGGCATGGAGCACAACGCGGTGATGCGGCCGCTGCGCGACCTGGAGGCGCACGGCGTCACGGTGGTCGTCGCCCCCTGCGACGCCGCGGGCCGGCTGGACCTGGACGCCTTCGCCCGGGCCGTGGAGGCGGCCCCGACCCGGATGGTGGTGCTCAACCACGCCAGCAACGTCACGGGCACGCTCTGCCCCGTGGCCGAGGCCGCGGCGGTGGCCCGGCGGGCGGGCGCACTGGTGCTGCTGGACGCGGCGCAGACCGCCGGCACCGTCCCCATCGACATGGAGGCGCTGGGCGTCGACCTGCTGGCCTTCACGGGGCACAAGGGACTGCTGGGGCCCTCAGGCACGGGCGGGCTCATCCTGGGCGAGCGCGTGAACGCCGCGGAGATGGTCCCGCTGCTGCGGGGCGGCACCGGCTCCCGCTCGGCACAGGAGCGGCAGCCGCCCGACCTGCCGGACCGCTTCGAGGCGGGCACCGTCAACTTCGCGGGCATCGCCGGACTCGGGGCAGGCCTGGAAGCGCTGGCGGCCATGGGCGGCCCCGCGGCCGTGGGGCAGCGGGAGGGCGAACTGGCGCAGCGCCTCTGGGAGGGGCTGTCGGAGATCCCGGGCGTGCGCCTGTACGGCTCAGCGGACCGCACGGAGCGGGTGGCCGTGGTCTCGTTCACCATCGACGGCCTGACCGTGTCCGAGGTGGGCTGCCGGCTGGACGACGAGTACGGCATCCTCACCCGCGTCGGGCTCCACTGCGCCCCGTCGGCGCACCGGACCATCGGCACCTTCCCCACGGGTACGGTGCGGCTGTCGCCCGGACCCTTCACCACCGTCGATCAGATCGACCGGACCATCCAGGCCGTGCGGGCGATCGCAAGGGGGGTGTGAGGCCCTGGCACATGGCGTGGTGCTCTTTCACACGACGTCGATGGCGCTCAAGGCGGAGAAGGCGCTGAAGGCGCAGGGCATCGCTGTCAGGCTCGTCCCCACGCCGCGGCAGTTCTCCAGCGACTGCGGCTTCGCGCTGCGCTTCGACTGGGCGGAGCGGGAGCGCGTGGAACGCCTGCTGGAGGATGGCCGGGTGGAGACGGCCGGGGTACACGAACTTGATGGATAGCATGCAAATCCCCCTTGACGATTCGGCGGGGACTGGCTAGAATGAGCTTCAATATCGAAAAGTGATGAACGGGCAAAGTACGCGGACCGGACCCCATGCAGGGAGGCGGCGTCGCTGACTGGAAGCGCCGCTATGGAGGCCGCCGCCGAAGTTCGCCCGGGAGCTGCCAGCTGAACGGCCGCGCAGAGCGGCTCCAGTAGGCCGGGCCGGGTTCCCTCCGTTAACGGGGAGCGGCGTCGAGGAGATCTCCTCCTCCGCGCATGCTGTCGAGTGGGTCGCCGCAGGGCGGCTCAGAAGGGTGGTACCACGGGAGTCAGGCTCTCGTCCCTTGCCGGGGCGGGAGCCTGTTGATTTTCACGAAGGAGGCGGATGAGCATGGCCGAAGGTCTGACTGCTGTGACGATGCGCAAGGTGGCTGGCCGGTTTGCGGGCCTTGGGCTGGGCTCAGGCCGTCCGATGATCATCGCGGGGCCGTGCAGCGTGGAGGACGAGGAGCAGATTCTGGCCGCCGCGCGGGCCGTGAAGGCCGCGGGGGCGACGGCATTGCGGGGCGGGGCGTTCAAGCCGCGCACCTCACCCCGGTCGTTCCAGGGGCTGGGGGAGGAGGGGCTCCGGCTCCTGGCCCTGGCCCGGCAGGAGACGGGGCTGCCCGTCGTGACCGAGGTGATGGACACCGCCCAGATCGACCTGGTGGCGGAGTATGCCGACGTGCTGCAGGTGGGTTCCCGCAACATGCAGAACTTCGCCCTGCTGAAGCAGGTGGGCCGCGCAGGCAAGCCCGTGCTGCTGAAGCGGGGGCTGAGCGCCACGCTGGAGGAGTGGCTTTCCGCGGCCGAGTACATCACCGACTCGGGCAACGACCAGGTGATCCTGTGCGAGCGGGGCATCCGCACCTTCGAGACCTGCACGCGCAACACCCTCGACCTGAGCACGGCCATCGTGGCCAGGCAGCGTTCAGGCCTGCCGGTCATCGTCGACCCCAGCCACGCCGCAGGCCGACGGGACCTGATTCCCGCCCTCGCCCGGGCGGCCCTGGCCGCCGGTCTCGACGGCCTGATGATCGAGGTGCACCCCGACCCGGACCGCGCCCTCTCCGACGCGCAGCAGCAGCTGGACTTCGCCGCCTTCCGCGGCCTGATGGGCGAGCTGGGGCTGCTGCCTGCCGACGACCTGCAGAGCCTCGCCGAGTGCCGGGAGGAGATCGACCGGCTGGACGAGCGCATTCTCACCCTCCTGTTGCGCCGGATGGAGACCGTGCGGCGGGTGGGGCAGATCAAGGCGGCGGCAGGGCTGCCCGTGCTGCAGGAAGACAGGGAGCACGCCCTGCTGGAGCGGCTGATCCAGCGGGCCGGCCCGGCCATGCGCGGAGAGGACGTCCGGGCCGTCTGGGAGGCCATCCTCGCGTGCTCCCGGCGGCTTCAAGAGGGTCTGTAGCGCAGAGGAGTTCTGTCGGAAGGAGCACCCCGGCCCGTGCCGGGGTGCTCTCTGGTGTGCCCGCCGGGCAGGAGGGCGGCGCGCCGGCTCCGAAACAAAGACGTAGCTCAGCAAACGTCGAAGGGGGTTCCGCACAGGCATGGCGAAGGCCAGGAGCCTCTTTTTCTGTCAGGAGTGCGGCCACGAGTCGCCGCGGTGGATGGGCAGGTGCCCCGGATGCGGCGCCTGGAACAGCATGGTGGAGGAGCCGTCCGCCCGGGCCGGCGGCCGCGGCTCGCTCTCGCCCGGCCTCAGCACGGGCGGCCGGCCGGTGGCCATCGGCGATGTGGCCGCGGAGGACGCCCGGCGCATGCCCACAGGCTCGGCCGAGCTGGACCGGGTGCTGGGCGGCGGCATCGTGCCGGGATCGTTCGTCCTGGTGGGCGGGGACCCCGGCATCGGCAAGTCGACGCTCCTGCTGCAGCTGGCCGCCCGGGTGGCCCGGGAGCACGGCACCGTGCTCTACGTGTCGGGGGAGGAGTCTGCCCGGCAGATCCGCATGCGGGCGGATCGGCTGGGCACCATCCACGAGCGCCTGCTGGTCCTCGCCGAGACCGACCTCGACGCCATTGAGCAGCACGCGAAGGCGGTCAGCCCCGCGCTGCTGATCGTCGATTCGATACAGACCGTCTTCAAGCCCGACCTCGCCTCCGCCCCGGGCTCGGTCAGCCAGGTGCGGGAGTGCGCCGCCCAGCTGCTGCGGGTGGCCAAGGGGCAGAACACCGCCGTCTTCATCGTCGGGCACGTCACCAAGGAGGGCTCCCTCGCCGGCCCGCGGGTGCTGGAGCACATCGTGGACACGGTGCTCTACTTCGAGGGCGAACGCCACGCCAGCTTCCGCATCCTGCGGGCGGTCAAGAACCGGTTCGGCTCGACCAACGAGATCGGCCTCTTCGAGATGCGCGACGCCGGGCTGGTGGAGGTGGACAACGCCTCGCAGCTCTTCCTCTCGGAGCGGCCCCTGGACGCGGCCGGCTCGGTCGTCGTTCCCTCCCTGGAGGGCACCCGCCCGCTGCTGGTGGAGGTTCAGGCCCTGGTGAGCGCATCCACCTTCGTCTCGCCCCGCCGCACGGCTGACGGCATCGACCTGAACCGGGTACAGCTCATCATCGCCGTGCTGGAGAAGCGGGTGGGCCTGCTGCTGGGCAACCACGACGCCTACGTGAAGGTGACCGGGGGCGTCCGGCTGGCCGAGCCTGCCATCGACCTGGGGCTGGCGGTCGCCCTGGCCTCCAGCTTCCGGGACCAGGCCCCGGATCCGCGGACCGTGGTCGCCGGCGAGGTCGGCCTGGCCGGCGAGGTGCGGGCCGTCTCCCGGATCGAGCAGCGCATCCGCGAGGCGGAGAAGATGGGTTTTGCGCGCATGGTCTTGCCGCGGGCCAACCTTCGTAGCCTTAGCGTGAAGAGCGAGTTGGAGCTGATCGGGGTGGAGACAGTAATGGAAGGGCTGGAAGCGGCCCTGAACCGCTGATTCGTGGGCGACGGGGGTGATCGGGTGGAGGAGCAGGGCGGCATATGGCGGATGGTGCGCCAGGTCGCACCGGGCACCCCGCTGCGGGAGGGGTTGGAGTCCATCCTGCACGCCCGCACCGGCGCGCTGATCGTCGTCGGCGACTCGCCTGAGGTCATGGCGCTGGTGGACGGCGGCTTCCGGCTTGACTGCGAGTTCACCCCCGCCAGCCTGTACGAGCTGGCGAAGATGGACGGGGCCATCATCCTGACCCGTGACGCCAGGCGCATCCTCTGCGCCAACGCGATGCTGGTCCCCGACGCGTCGATTCCGACCAGCGAGACCGGTACGCGCCACCGCACGGCCGAGCGGGTGGCAAAGCAGACGGGCGAGCTGGTCATCTCCATCTCCCAGCGGCGCAGCCTGATCACGCTCTACCAGGGGCCGGTGAAGCACATCCTGCGCGACTTCCCGGTCATCCTGGCCAAGACGAACCAGGCCCTGCAGACCCTGGAGAAGTACAAACTGGTGCGGGACGAGGCCGTCGAGCGCCTCTCGGCGCTGGAGCTGGACGACATGGTCAGCGTCCAGGACGTCGCCACGGTGATCCAGCGCACGGAGATGGTCCTGCGCGTCGGCGCTGAGATCGAGCGCTACATCGCCGAACTGGGCGTCGAGGGCCGGCTGGTGGCGATGCAGCTCGAGGAGCTGACGGCGGGCGTAGCCGCCGAAGAGCTGCTGATCATCCGCGACTACGCCGCCATCAGCGACCCCGGCTACGCGGAGGCGCTGCGCGCCCAGCTGGCCTCCTGGCCCTACGACATGCTGCAGGACCTGACGGCGATCGCCCGCCTCCTCGGCGCGGGCACGCTCCCCGGGTCGCTGGACAGCCCCATCGCCCCCCGGGGATACCGCATGCTGCGGCGGATCCCGCGCCTGCCGGCCGGGGTGATCGAGAACCTGGTCTGTCAGTTCGACCGGCTGCAGGGGGTGCTGAAGGCCTCGCTGGAGGAGCTGGACGAGGTGGACGGCATCGGCGAGGCGCGGGCGCGGGCGATCCGCGAGGGGCTGCACCGCCTCCGGGAGCGCAGCGCGCCGCTCAGAGGGCGGCCGGCGCAGAACCCGCCCCCGCCCTGAGGTGGCACGGCGGCCGCGCCAATGCAGCAAAAAGCCCGAGCTCAGCGGCTCGGGCTCCTTTTTCATTCAGTCGTCAATCGGCGAAGTTGTACACCCCAAGGGCCGCAAGCTTCTTGTGCTCCTTGAGGATCACGTCGTAAAGGTTTAGGTCGAAAGTGTTACAGAGCGCGGCGAGGTAAAACAGGTTGTTGCCCAGTTCGGCCTCCACCACCTCGCGGCAGTGGTCGCAGAGCTTGCCGTTCACGTGGTCAGCCGCGTGGTCGCGCAGCTGCTCCAGCGTGGCGTCCGCGGGGTACTGCTGCCGGGCCGCGTGAACCTCCACACAGCCGCAGGAGGTCACCGACTTCGTGACTGCCCGGTTGACGCGGGCGGTCGACTCCTGGAGTTTTGCCATGATGTCCAGCACGCTGCGGTGCCTGATGAGATACTCGTTTACCGTCTCCTGAAACTGGTCGCACAGCAGGTCCTTCACAGACATTCACCTCTCAGTCCCGTCGCGGGTCAGGGGTGCGCCGGGCCGGCACCGGCGGGAAGTACCCGGTCTGCTCCTATTGTAGCAGAGGGGGAGAACCGGGACAAACAGCGGGTTCAGGGAAACCGCGCCATTTTTCGCAGCCGGATCCCAAAGGTTGAGGGCGGAGCCCTGCGGCTCCGCCCTGCGTCTGGTGGAGCTAAGGGGATTCGAACCCCCGACCTCGTGAGTGCGATTCACGCGCTCTCCCAGCTGAGCTATAGCCCCGATCCGACTGCATTGTAAGACGCCGGACCCGCCTGCGTCAAGCGTTTCCCCGCGGGAACCGGACAGGCACGCAGAACAGCACACGCGCGAATAATACAAACAATATATAAACTTTTCTTGACAATGGTGCTAGAGTCTGGTACCCTGAGAGGCAGACGGCCCTGTATCCAGGCGAAGTGCGGAGCGTTCGGTCCGAAAAGGTGGGGGTGAGGGCGGTGTTTCAGGTAGGTGACAAGGTGGTCTACCCCATGCACGGCGCCGGGATCATCGAGGCCATCGAGGACCGGGAGGTGCTGGGCGAGCGAAAACGGTACTACGTGCTCCGCCTGCCGGTCTCCGACATGCAGGTCCTGGTTCCCTGCGACGCCACGCAGAGCGTCGGGCTCCGCCAGGTGATGTCGGAGCAGGCGTTCCAGCGGGTGATCGAGGTGCTGCGTTCCCCCAAGAAGCAGCCGGAGAAGAGCTGGAACCACCGCTACCGAATGAACATGGAAAAGATCCGCAGCGGCGACATCTTCGCGTTGGCCGAGGTGGTGCGCTCGCTCTCACACCGCGACCGGGAGAAGGGGCTGTCGACCGCGGAGCGGAAAATGCTGGAGAACGCGCGGCAAATCCTGCTGTCCGAGATCGTGCTGATGCGAGACCTGAAGCTGGAGCAGGCCAGCTCCTTTCTCGACCACGTCCTCGCCCAGTGAGGTGGCGCCGAAATCCGGCGCCGCCTTTGTGCACATTTTGGCAACGAGAGAACCTGGCACCGCTCCAAAGCGTCACATAATCGGAGGGGTGAAGCAGTCCAAGCTGCCCCCCAATCGGAGAAAGGGAGGTGAATGGATGTTGAGGAGGAATCTGCGGATTGCGCTCACGACCGTGGGAGCGCTCAGCGGTTTCAGTTTCACGTTCCTGTGGAAGGAGAGCGTCGCCCTTCTGCTTTCGGTTCCGGAACACTGGGCGTTCACGCTGCTCTACTTCGTCGTGGGCACGCTCGTGGGCGGCCTTCTCGGATTCGTGCTGCATCCATTCGTGACCTGGCTCGAGGGTCGGTTGGCGGGAACTTCATTCATCGATATCATCCTCGGTTCGGTCGGACTTATCTGCGGGCTTCTCATTGCGGCCCTGCTCGGTATCTTTATCGGCAAGATTCCCCTCTTCGGCGGTGTGATCTCCATTCTGACGGCGCTGATGTTCGGTTACCTGGGCATGACGGTCACTACCCGGAAGCGGGAGGAGGTCAGCGAGGCGTTCGCGTCCATCTTCAGCCGCTCGGCCAAGAAGGAGCAGGCGGCTGCCGCGCCGGCGTCCAAGCCTCAGGAGTACAAGGGCATCAGCAGGCCCAAGATCCTCGACACGTCGGTGATCATCGACGGGCGCATCGCGGACATCGTCCAGGCCGGCTTCCTCGAGGGGCCGCTGGTCGTGCCCTCCGTGGTGCTGGAGGAACTGCGCCACATCGCCGACTCCTCGGACGTGCTGAAGCGGAACCGCGGCCGCCGCGGGCTGGACATCCTCAACCAGATCCAGAAGCAGACCGGCGCCGACGTGCGCATCTACGAGGGCGAGATCGACGCGCCGGAGGTCGACATCAAGCTGCTGAAGCTGGCCAAGATGCTGGGCGGCGTGGTGGTCACCAACGACTTCAACCTGAACAAGGTCGCCGAGCTGCAGGGCGTGCAGGTGCTCAACATCAACGAGCTGGCCAACGCGCTCAAGCCGATCGTCCTGCCCGGCGAGGACATGACCGTCTCGGTCGTCAAGGACGGCAAGGAGCCCGGCCAGGGGGTGGGCTACCTGGACGACGGCACGATGATCGTCGTGGACGGCGGCAAGCGCTACATCGGCGAGACGATCGAGGTGCTGGTGACCTCCGTCATCCAGACGGCCGCCGGCCGTATGATCTTTGCCAAGCCGAAGCTTTCTTCTCTGGAGAGGGTGGCACCGTGAGCATCGATGTCGGTGGCGTGCAGGTTCCCGTCAGCGTGATCATCCCCGCCGCCGGCACGGGCACGCGCATGGGGGGAGGAACTGCCAAGCAGTTCCTCCCTCTCCGCGGCGAGCCGGTGCTGGTGCGGACTGTGGGGCTCTTCAGCAGGTGCCCGCTGGTGGACGAGATCGTCATCGCCGCGGGTAACCTCGAGACGACCCGGCAGCTCGTGGGCCACCTGCCGAAAGTGGCCCGCATCGTGCCCGGGGGCCAGACCCGGCAGGAGTCGGTGTGGGCGGCCCTGCAGGCCGTCCACTCCCGGCCCCGCATCGTGGCGGTGCACGACGCCGCCCGCCCTCTGCTGACCCCGGAGGTGCTGGAGGGCGTGCTGTGCGCGGCGGCCCTCCACCCGGCGCTGGTGGTGGCCGTGCCGGTGCAGGATACGATCAAGCAGGTGGACGACGAAGGCCGCGTCGTCGCCACGCCCGACCGGCGCGCGCTGTGGGCCGCGCAGACGCCCCAGGTCTTCTGGGCCGACGTGCTGGTGCGGGCCTTCCGCCAGGCCATGGCCGACGGCTTCAGCGGCACCGACGACGCCTCGCTGGTGGAGCGGACCGGCGTCCCCGTGCGGGTCTTCCGCGGGGAGCCGGGCAACATCAAGCTGACCACCCCCGCGGACTTCCGCGCCGCGGAGGCCGCGCTGGAGGGAGGTGCATGACGATGCTGGTCGGGTTCGGCTACGACGTGCACCGCCTGGTGCCCGGGCGGCCGCTGGTGCTGGGCGGCGTCCGGATTCCCCACGCACTGGGGCTGGACGGCCATTCGGACGCCGATGTGATCCTGCACGCCCTGATGGACGCCCTACTGGGGGCAGCCGGCCTCGGCGACATCGGGCAGCAGTTTCCCCCGTCCGACCCCGCCTACAAGGGGGCGGACTCCCTGGACCTCCTGCGGCGGGTGGTGGCCCTCCTCGAGGCGGAGGGGTACCGGCCGGTCAACTGCGACATCACCCTGCTGGCCGAGCGGCCGAAGATCGGACCCCACGTGGGGCAGATGCGGGAGCGCATCAGCGGGGTCCTGGGCGTCGCCCCCCGCCGGGTGGGCATCAAGGCCACCACCAACGAGGGCATGGGCTTCGTGGGGCGGGAGGAGGGCATGGCGGCCTACGCCGTGGCGCTGATCGCGGAGGCCTGACCGCCGGCCCGGGCAACTTGACATCTGGTGGCATCCCCCGTAAAATCATAGGAAATGCAAAGGCAGCGAACGGGAGAAGTACCTGCAGGAACCCGCACAGAGAGCCACCGCCACGGCTGCAAGCGGAGGTCGGGCGAGCGCAGGGAAAATGCGCCCGGGAGCCGGGGCCCGAACGGGCGCGGGCGATGCCTGCGGCCGCTAGGCGCCCACGGAAGGCCACCGTTAGCGGGCACAGGGTGTGATGGCACCCCGAAGAGCGGGGCGCGGCTTGTGCGCCCAATCAGAGTGGAACCGCGGGCACTGACTCGCCTCTGGGATGACAGAGGCGGGTCTTTCGTCTGTCAGGGGGAGGGAAGCGAGATGTTGAGCCAGATTCGGCGTGACATTCAGGTCGTGCTGGAGCGGGATCCCGCTGCGCGCTCGGTCCTGGAGGTGCTGCTCTGCTACCCCGGCTTGAAGGCCATCTGGGCGCACCGCGTGGCGCACTGGCTCTGGAAGCGGAACTTCAAGCTCCTGGCCCGGGTGATCTCGCAGATCTCCCGCTTCTTTACGCAGATCGAGATCCACCCCGGCGCCGTCATTGGACAGGGGGTCTTCATCGACCACGGCAGCGGAGTCGTCATCGGCGAGACGGCGGAGATCGGCGACAACGTCACCATCTACCAGGGCGTCACCCTGGGCGGCACGGGGAAGGAAAAGGGCAAGCGGCACCCGACCATCGAGAGCGGCGTGGTGATCGGCAACGGGGCGCGCATCCTGGGCTCCTTCAGGGTCGGCGCCAACAGCCGGATCGGCGCCGGCGCGGTGGTGCTGCGCGAGGTGCCGCCCAACTCGACGGTGGTCGGTAACCCGGGCCGGGTCGTCGTGCAGAACGGCGTTCGCACGGACCAGCTCGACATGATCCACATGCCTGACCCCATCGCCAACATGTTTGACCAGATGCAGCGGCAGATCGACAGGCTCACCCAGCGGATCGAGCGGCTGGAGGAGGAGAATCGGGCGCTGCGCAGAGCACAGGAGGGTCTGACCCATGGGCATTCGCATCTATAACGATCTGACCAGGCAGAAGGAAGAGTTCGTCCCCCTCGAGCCCGGCAAGGTCCGGTTCTACAACTGTGGCCCGACCGTCTACGACTACTTCCACATCGGCAACGCCCGCAACTTCGTCGTGTTTGACACGGTGCGGCGCTACCTGGAGTACCGGGGCTACCAGGTGACCTTCGTGCAGAACTTCACCGACGTGGACGACAAGATGATCAAGCGCGCCCAGGAGAGGGGCATCACCGTGCGCGCGCTGGCCGACGAGATGATCGCCGCCTACTTCGAGGACGCCGGGGCCCTGGGCGTGCGCCCGGCGGACGTCCACCCCCGTGCGACCGAGCTGATCGACGAGCAGATCGACATGATCCAGCAGTTGATCGACAGCGGCCACGCCTACGTGGTCGAGGGCGGCGACGTCTACTACCGGGTCACGACAAAATCCGATTACGGGAAGCTGTCGCACAAGAACCTGGAGGATCTTGTCGCCGGCGCGTCGGAGCGGGTCGACCCGGACGACCGTAAGGAGCACCCGTTCGACTTCGCCCTGTGGAAGGGCCAGAAGCCGGGTGAGCCGGCCTGGCCCGCGCCGTGGGGGGCCGGCCGGCCCGGCTGGCACATCGAGTGCTCCGCGATGGCCCGGAAGTTCCTGGGCGACACCATCGACATCCACGCCGGCGGCGAGGACCTGGCCTTCCCCCACCACGAAAACGAGATCGCCCAGTCGGAGGCCGTGACGGGCAGGCCCTTCGCCCGCTACTGGATGCACAACGCGCACCTGATGATCGACGGGGCGAAGATGTCCAAGTCGCTGGGCAACTTCTTCACCGTGCGCGACATCCTGAAGCACTTCGACGGCGAAGTGATCCGTATGTTCCTGCTCTCGGCCCACTACCGCACGCAGCTCAACTTCAGCGACCAGCTGGTCGACGACACCCGGCGGGCGCTGGAGCGCCTCTACAACACCGTGGCCAACCTCGAGCACCTGGCGCGCACCGCGCCGAACGCGGAGCTCACCGAGCAGGAGGCGGCGGTGCTGGCCGAGCTGGCCACCGCCCGGGAGCGGTTCATCGCAGCCATGGACGACGACTTCAACACGGCCGAGGGCATCGCCGTGCTCTTCGACCTCAGCCGCGAGCTGAACAGCCGGGTGGCTCCCGGCGCCTCCCGGGTCCTCGCCGAGGGCGGGCTGGCCCTGTTGAAGGAGCTGGCCGGGGTGCTGGGGCTGCTGCAGCGTGAGAGGGCGGCCCAGGACCTCGACGCGGAGGTGGAGGCCCTGATCGCGGCCCGGCAGGAGGCCCGGAAGGCCCGGAACTTCGCCGAGGCCGACCGGATCCGCGACCAGCTCAAGGCGATAGGCATCGTGCTGGAGGACACCCCGCAGGGCGTGAGGTGGAAGCGGGTATGAGGCTGAGCAACCCGCTGGAGCTGCCGCCGCTCACGCTGGCCTACCTGGGCGATGCGCTCTACGAGGCCTTCGTGCGGGAGCGGCTGCTGGACCTGGGACACGTGCGGGTGAACGACCTGCACCGCCAGGCCCTGCGCTACGTCCGGGCCACCGCCCAGGCCGGGATCCTGCAGCACCTGCTGCCCGCGCTGACCGAGGAGGAGCAGGACGTCGTGCGCCGGGGCCGGAACGCCAAGGGGCATGCGGCCCCGAAGTCGGCCGACGCGGCGGAGTACGCCGCCTCCACCGGCTTCGAGGCCTTGCTGGGCTACCTGCACCTGGCCGGCCGGGAGGAGCGGCTCCAGCAGCTGCTCCAGGCTGCCGCGGCGCACGTGGAGGAGCAGCATTAAGGCTCGTGCACGCAGTGTAACTCGTTTCCCTTGAACATCGTCTAGGAAGTACGGGACTTCTTTAAGGAGGACGCAAGGTCTATGCTTCCGAGGCGATGGCTGTTGACCGCACTGTCTTTGGTCTGCGTGCTGGCCGTGGGGTGCTCCTCCGGCGGGCGTGCGCAGGGGGAGACCACGGGCCCGGGCGGGACCGTGGGGAGCGAACCGGCACAGGCCGGGGACAGCAGCGACACCGGGTCAGACGGCGGGGGGACCACCGCGGGAGGAGCCGGCGGGGAGAGCGCTGCCGTCAGCGTTTCCAGCTCCATCTCCCTGGTGGAGTACCCTTGGGTCAAGGCGCCGGCCCGGGTGAGCGCCTTCTCCAAGCAGATCCGCATCCAGTTCAGCGGCCCCGTCGACCGCGGCTCCGTGGAGGCACGGGTGGCTGAGTCCGTCTTCAACACCCCGTACACCCTCGAATGGTCCGGCGACCAGGAGGCGCTGCTCACACTGCAGGCAGGCTGCTCCAGCGCTGAGCTCTCCATGGCGGGGGTGAAGGACGCAGCGGGCAGGGAGTTGCTGCCCGACCGGAACCCTCCTCTGAGCCTGCGTCTCCCGTGTCACGGCGGTGCCTATCGGCTCGTCGGGGCCGTCGACGGCCTGCCGATCGACGGGTTTCCCGCCGACATCGCCACCATTGTCGACTCGGACCCGGCGGGGAGCGTGCTCGGGAGGGCGGGCACGATCTACTTCCTGTTCGAGGCGGGAGAGGTTCGCCCGGTAGCCTACACCCAGGAAGGCACATGGGCCAGGCTCCTGCGTGGCGGCGACCTGCTCATCGCCGACGGTCACACGCTGCGGCGCGTCGACCGCCAGGGGGAGGTCCTGAAAGAGATCACCCTGCCGGGTTCCGTGATCCAGGGGACGGTCTCACCCAAGGGCGATGCTGCACTGCTTCTGCTGGGTTCACAACAGGCGGTTCTGGTCGACCTGGCGCAGGGGTCGACGCGGGAGTTGGCGACCGTTGCCCAGTCCGGCGACGTGACCCAGCTGCTCTGGCGGAGGGCCGCGAATGACGTTCTGGCGATCACCGAGAGCGGCCCCAACTGGACGCCGGCCTGGACCCTGAACCTGGAGACCGGGGAGCTCAGTCAGCCCACTGGGCCCCTGCAGCTGGAGTCGCCCGATGGCCGGTGGGTGATCGACTTCGACCGGATGGGGATCTTCGCCACCGATGACCCTGCCACCCCGGCCGTGGCCCTCAGCGACGAGATGCTCCACCCGCAGTGGGCGCCCGTCTGGGCCCCGGACTCCCGCCACCTGGTGATGGGCGGTGGGCAGGTGATCGACGTCGCCACCGGGACCGTTCTCCGCTCGCTCGCCGATCTCCAGACCTGTGCGCCCCTGCGGACGCTGTCGGTGGGGCTGGCAGGGGAGGAGCTGTTCGTGGCCTACCAGGACAGCTGCCACTAGGCCGTCTTGCTTCGTCGACGGCCCGTGCGCCGCGTCTTTCCGCACCACTCGCACCCCCTGAATCCAGGGGGTGCCGCTGTCCTCAGCCGGTCCCGGCGTCCGATTCGGCGAATGCACGGGCAGGGGCGGGGCCGGGGGGATGGAATAATAAACAGAAGTTCTCATCCGCGGGAGGTTCGGCGCGTGAATATCGAGATCCAATACTTGAATCTCTGCCGCGAGATTCTCGACGAGAACCAGACCGAGATCGCCGAGGGTCGCTGGACGCCGAACCGGACGGGCACGGGCACGGTGGGCGTGTTCGGCCGGATGCTCAAGCACGATATGGCCGAGGGCTTCCCGGCGTTGACGACGAAGAAGCTCTTCTTCAACTCCGTCAAGGCCGAGCTGCTCTGGTTCCTGGCGGGCCGGACGGACCTGGAGTTCCTGCACGAGCGGGGCTGCCACATCTGGGACAAGGACGCCGCCCGGAACGGCGGCGTGCTGGGGCCGATCTACGGCAAGCAGTGGCGGGCGTGGGAGGGCGCGAACGGCCGGACGTACGACCAGATCGCCTGGGTGATCGACCAGATCCGACAGATCGCGGCGGACCCCGAGCGGCCCAATCCCAACGCCCGGCGCCTGATCGTCAACCCGTGGAACGTGGCGGACCTGGAGGCGATGGCGCTTCCGCCGTGCCACGGCCCCTTCCAGTTCCACGTGAAGGACGGCAAGCTCCACCTGGCGCTGTGGCAGCGGAGCGCCGACCTCTTCCTGGGGGTGCCGTTCAACATCGCCAGCTACGCCCTGCTCCTGCACATGGTGGCGCAGGTCACGGGGCTGCAGCCGGGGACCTTCACGCATTACCTGAACGACGTGCACATCTACCGCAACCTGGTGGACCAGGTGCGGCTGCAGATCGCACGGGAGCCCTATCCCCTCCCGCAGCTCTGGCTCAACCCCGAGGTGCGGGAGATCGACCAGTTCACCATGGACGACATCCAGCTGGTGAACTACCGGCACCATCCGGCGATTCGCGGGGAGATGTCGACATGATCATCCTTATCGCGGCGATGGACCGCAACCGGGTGATCGGCCGGGACGGGCGGATGCCCTGGCGCCTCCCCGCCGAGATGCGCCACTTCCGGCGCACCACGATGGGCCACGTGGTCGTGATGGGCCGCAGGACCTACGAGTCGATCGGCGGGCCGCTGAAGGGACGCACCAACATCGTGCTCACCCGCGACAGGAGCTTCCGGGCCCCGGGCTGCGAGGTGCGCCACTCCGTGGCGGAGGTGCTGGCGGACCCGCGGCCGCTCTTCGTGATCGGCGGGGCCGAACTCTACAGGCAGTTCCTGCCCCACGCGGACGAGATGATCCTCACCCGCATCGACCACGAATTCCAGGGCGACACCTTCTTTCCCGCCTGGGAGGCGTCGGAGTGGGAGCTGGTGGAGGCCACCCCCCATCCGCGGGACGACGAGAACCCGTACGACTTCGTGATCGAGCGGTACCGGCGCGCTGCACATCAGGGAAGGCCGGTGCGGGCAGACTGAAGGCGAAGGAGACTGAACCCGTGTCTGGACAGATCGAAGGACGGAACCCGGTGCTGGAGGCCCTGCGGGCAGGCCGCGCGCTCAACAGGCTCCTGGTGGCCAGGGGCGCCCGTGAGGGGTCGATCCGGCAGGTCGTGGCCCTCGCCCGCGAGCGGGGGGTGGTCGTGCAGGAGGTCGACCGGGAGCGGCTGGATGCCATGGCGCAGGGGCGGAACCACCAGGGCGTGATCGCCCTCGCCGCAGCCCACCGCTACCACGACCTGGACGACCTGCTGGCCCGGGCCGCGGCCTCCGGTGAGGATCCGCTGCTGCTGGTGCTGGACGGGATCGAGGATCCGCAGAACCTGGGCTCGCTCCTGCGCACGGCAGACGCGGCCGGCGTGCACGGCGTGATCATCCCCGAGCGCCGGGCCGTGGGGCTGACCGAGACCGTGGCCAAGGTGTCGGCGGGTGCGGTGGAGTACGTGCCCGTGGCCCGGGTGACCAATATCGCCCGCACGCTGGACACCCTCAAGGAGCGGGGCTACTGGGTCGTCGGCACCCATCAGGACGGCCGGGAGCTCTACTACGAGGCCCGGCTGACGGGCCCGCTCGCGGTGGTGATCGGCAGCGAGGGCAAGGGCATGAGCCGGCTGGTCCGGGAGAAGTGCGACTTCGTCGTGCGGCTCCCGATGCTCGGCCACGTCACCTCGCTGAACGCCGCCGTGGCCGGGGCCATCCTCGTCTACGAGATCCGCCGGCAGCGCAGCAGCACGGGATAGCGAAGGGGGGCGCTTCCATCCGCCGCCACACCGGACTCTGCCACAGCTCCGCCCAAGCCGCGGCCGGCCGGCTGGCCTGCGCCCTGTTGCTTCTTGCCTTGCTCGCCACCTGTCCCCTTCGGATCACGGCCTGGGCGCATGGCGCCCCGGACCGGCCGCCGGAGGGGCTGGAGTTCCTTCTCGCGCGGTTCAGCACCCCGATCGTCAGCGCGGAGCCGGGGCGCGTGCACAACATCGCCCTCGCCGCCGCCAAGATCGACGGGCGTGTGCTGCAGCCAGGCGAGATCTTCTCTTTCAACGATGTGGTGGGCCCCCGGGATGCGGCGCACGGCTGGGCCCAAGCCAACGAGATCTACCAGGGGGAGTACGTGCTGGGCTACGGCGGCGGCATCTGCCAGGTGACCTCGACCCTGTACAACGCCGCGCTGCTGGGCGGGCTCGAGATCCGGGAGCGCTACCACCACGACCGGCCTCTGCAGTACATCGACCCCGGCCGGGACGCCACGGTGGTGTGGGGCCTCCTGGACTTCCGCTTCCGCAACAGCCTGGCCGTGCCCGTGCGGCTCGCGGTGCGCCTCGTGCCGGGCGAGCCCGCACACCTGGAGGTGGCGCTCCTCACCCTCCGACCCGTGGAGGGGGAGCCCATCGCCATCGAGGAGGAGCACGTCCGCTTCCTGCCGCCCGACCTGACGGAGGTGCCCGACCCGGGGCTGCCCCGCGGCCGCCGGGTGGTGGTGGACGAGGGGCAGCCCGGCCTGGAGGTGCGCATCTACCGCGTCTTCGGCGCCGGGCCGGGCGCACGCCGGGAGCTGGTCTCGCACGACCGCTACCCGCCCCGGGCCGGAAAGGTGCTGGTGGGAACGGGCGAATAGAAGTCGGGTGGCCGGTTGCTCCGGCCACCCGACATGACGCTAATAAGGCGACACACATATTTCGACACCGCCGTCGAAATCCCTGCTCAGGCGGGGCGATTTTCGCTGCCGGATTACGGTTACGCGGGCCTGTTGCCTTGACGGTATCTCGCGCCAGCGAGTATAATCCACATTAGGATTGCCGCAGAGGGACAAGGCGTAATTCGGGCCGCTCTTCCAATCCGCAACACGACGGTTGCGACAGCCTCAGGACGGGTAGTCGCCGTACTTATACGTAGTCTACATCTGTTGAAGGATTGAATTGAGAGGGGGACGGCTCATGACGGCGACACCGCAGCGCGATGTCTTCCCCGACTACGACTCCATGTTGGATGAAGACATTGTGGAGTTTGCCCGTGAGGGGTCGACGGAGGCGCTGGAATTCCTCATCAACAAATATAAGAACTTCGTGCGGGCAAAGGCTCGCTCCTACTTTCTCATAGGGGCCGACCGCGACGACATCACGCAGGAGGGCATGATCGGCCTGTACAAGGCCATCCGCGACTTCCGCTCGGACAAGCTCTCCTCGTTTCGCGCTTTCGCGGAGCTGTGCATCACCCGCCAGATCATCACCGCCATCAAGACGGCGACCCGTCAGAAGCACATTCCCCTCAACTCTTATGTGTCGCTGAACAAGCCGATCTACGACGACGACTCCGACCGGACCCTCCTCGACGTGATCTCGGGCTCCAAGGTGACCGACCCGGAGGAGCTGATCATCAGCCGGGAGGAGTTCGGCGACATCGAGGGCAAGATGGAGGAGATCCTCAGTGACCTCGAGTGGAAGGTGCTGATGAGCTACCTCGACGGGAAGTCGTACCACGAGATCGCCGTGGAGCTGCACCGGCACGTGAAGTCCATCGACAACGCCCTGCAGCGGGTGAAGCGCAAGCTGGAACGGTACCTGGAGAACCGGAATCAGGGGATGGATAGGGGACATGACTAGGCCGCCGGCAGCGGCCTTTTTCTTTATGTCAACGGCCGCGCGTCTGTCATAGGCTGGAAGGGGGAAGGAGGGAGAGCATGGGCTGGTGGAACGACGACGTCTCAGACCGGGACTGCGGCTGCGCCGGCGGACGCGACCGGCACGACCACGACCGGCACGATCACCACTGGCACGATCACGACTGGGACGACTGGGATGACTGCGGCTGCCACGATCACGACCGGCACCACCGCAGGCGCCGCGCGATACCCATCGGCGAGGTCACCGTGGACTGCACCCCCGTCACCTTCCGCACGAAGGGCCAGGCCTTCAACCTGGTCACGTGCCCGAAGTCCTTCTTCGTGCCGGGACCGGGAGGCGTGCCCTGCGTGGCCACGGTGAACACCCCGCCGCAGCAGATACCCGTACTGCCCATCGACCGCCGCAAGCAGAAGTGCGGCTGCGCCTAGGCACCGGAGGGCACCGGCCCTCCTTACACATTTGAATCTGGCCGGGGAATGTGATATGATAGTCGCTGCCTCGATTCGCTGGCGTAGCTCAACTGGCAGAGCACCTGATTTGTAATCAGGCGGTTGCAGGTTCGATTCCTGTCGCCAGCTCCAGAAACATACCCGGGCTCCGGGGGCAAACGCCCTCCGGAGCCCCTTCGCATTTACAGAACCAGTCCCGCGAGCACCGCGATCACCACCAGCCCGGGCAGCAGGTTCCCGATGCGGATCTCCGTCGCGCCCACCAGGTTCAGCCCGATGGCCGCGACCATGATCCCGCCGGTGGCGCTGATCTCCCGGATCATCGCCGGGGTCAGCACCCCGCTGATCGCCGACGCCCCCAGGGTCATCAGCCCCTGGTAGATCCCCACGGGGATCGCCGCGAACATCACCCCGATGCCCATGACGGAGCCGAACATGATCGACGCGACGCCGTCGAGGATCGACTTGGCGTACAGGATCGCCGGGTTGCCGTTCAGCCCGTCCTCCAGCGCCCCGGTGATGGCCATCGCGCCGGTGCAGAAGAGCAGCGAGGCCTGCACGAACCCCTTGGCGAAGCTCCCCCGCTGGGTGATGGGCCAGCGCTCCAGCCTCTGCGCCCACGCCTGCAGCCGGTCCTCGATGCGCAGCAGCTCGCCGATCATGGTGCCCACCGCCAGCGAGACGACCAGCAGCAGCACGTTCTCGGTCTCCCACGCCATCTTCAGCCCGATGAGGATCACCGCAAGGCCCAGGGCCTGCATGGTGCCCTTGCGCACGGCTTCCGGCACCTGTGGGATGACCAGGCTCCCCAGCGCGCCACCCACGATCACGGCTCCCACGTTCGCAAGGGTGCCCAGTCCGATCACGTCAACAGCCTCCCGCTTTTCCCCTTTACCAGCGTAAATGTTCGGCCTTTTGTCCATCTTTCCTGCACGGATGGCGCGGGAGATGGCACAGGGTTACTCCTCCTTCTCCTCACAGGAGGCGTCGCTCTCCACGCGGTTTCGCCCGGCCCGCTTGGCGGCGTAGAGCGCACAGTCGGCCCGGTGGAGCAGGCCCTCGACGCTGGTGTGCTCCGGCCGCCACTGGGCCACGCCGAAGCTGGCCGTGAGCTGAACGGCCAGCTCCTCGCCCACCCGCACCGCCTGGGCTGCCGTCGTCCCGGGCAGGAGCACGGCGAACTCGTCGCCGCCGATGCGGGCGAAGGAGTCCTCGGCCCGCAGGATCTGCCGGCCCGTCACAGCCACCTGGCGCAGCACCTCGTCGCCGGCGGCGTGCCCGAACCGGTCGTTGATCCGCTTGAAGTGGTCGATGTCCATCAGCAGCAGCGAGGTGGGGCTGGAGCGGCGTGCGGCCTCCACCAGCTCCCGCTGGCAGAGCTGCACGAAGAAGCGCCGGTTGAAGGCCCCGGTCAGCTCGTCGGTGGTCGCCATCTGCTGCAGGTTCGCCTCCAGCCGCTTCCGTTCGGTGATGTCCCGCAGCACGCAGATGCGTACCGCCCCGTCGCCGGAGTCGGCCGGCAGGGCCGCGGTGCTCATCTCCGCCCACCGGGCGGAGCCGTCCCGGCAGCGGATGACCAGCTCGATCACCGTGTCCGGCCGCGGGGCCGCCCCGACGTCGGTCACCTCCGCGAGGGGGCGACCGACCAGCTGGTCCGGGGTGTGGCCGGTCAGCCGGCACACGGAGGGGCTCACGTACACGAAGCGGCCGGCGCGGTCGAGGGTGACGATCACGTCTGCCACGTGCTCCGCGAGGAGCCGGTACTGGGCCTCGCTGCGCTCGAGCTCGGCGGTGGTGCGGGCCAGGGCCTCGGCCATGGCGTTGAACGCGGCCGAGAACTCGCCGAGGAACTCCACCCGCTGCGTGAAGTCGCCGGCGGCGATCCTCTGCGTCTGCCGCGTGAGGTGGCGCAGCTTGGCCTGCAGGGACTTGAGATGGCCGCTCAGGACCCCGCGCTCCCGGATCGTCTGGCTCAGGTCGCCGCGGCAGATGCGGATCAGGTGGCCGCGGATGGCCGCCAGCTCCCGGTAGAGGGCCGCGAAGGCGGCGTGGCCTTGCAGTTCCTCCGGCGGCAGGGCGCTGGCCTGAGGATCGGTGAGCAGGCGCTGCAGGGCCGCGACCGCGCTGTCCAGGCGGGAGTCCGGCGCGCTCACAACTCCGTCACCGCCTCAGCCACGAAGCGGCAGATGCGCCCGCCCGTGCACCAACAGTCGACCTCGGTCACGCGGAACGCGCGGCCCGTGGAGAACTCGAGCGCACCGGCGATGAAACCCTCGACGAACTGGCAGACCTCCGTGTCCATCTCGGGCAGGCCCGAGCAGTCCATGTCCTCCTCGATGGTCAGCACGAAGCGGCCGGCCTCGGCGTCGGCCTCCTCCATGCGCATGATGCCGATGCCATACTCCCGCAGCCTGGCCTGCAGGTTGCGCACGTACTCGGGCATGGCGGTCATGGGCCCCAGGAAGCGTTCGGCGAACGCCCGGCCGGCCAGGCGCCCCGCCTCCCGGAGGATCCGGTTGGTCGCCTCGGTGCCGAGATCGGCCTCGAGGACGCTCCGGAGGCTGAACTGCAGGAGCCGGTACATCTCGAGGCGGACCGTGGGCCCCAGGTTCGGGCGTCCCAGCGCGATGTCCCCTATCGCATCCCAGGCGAATCGGCCGTTCCCATTCCGCATGGCCATCCTCCTCGCTGACGCGAGCCACTGCGAACGGTACCTGTCACTCTTTATTTTACACTGGCCAGACATGGTTCGCTGCAAAGAGTTGCACAGGAAGAAGAGGCACCCCCGAACGATCGCGGGGGTGCCTGCTTTCACGTCGGTGGTCCGGACGCCCGCCGGACGGGTCGAGGGGGTCGGTGGTGTACGAGGTCACCTCGGGTCGGAACTGCCAGGGGTTACCACGGATCGGCGGGGAGGGTGCGCACCACGACATCCGTAAACGCGCCCCGCCCCTCGTCGACGAAGAGGCCGAAGGACGGCCCGCGGTGGTCGTAGACGCGCACGGCCAGCGCGGCGCGGTCGTTGACGAAGACCTCGAGAATCGAGCCCGAGATGAAGAGCGTCACCGCAAACTCCTGGTCGGGCGTGCAGGGCAGCGGACGGTCCACGGCCTGCAGCCGGGGCTGCCCCTCCGGCCCGTAGCTGCTCAGCGTGAACCGCTGCCCCTCGGGGTCGATGGTCAGGCGGTAACCGCCGGTGAGCGCGGGGTCGGTGCGCAGCAGGGCGCCGAAGCGCCGGGCCCGCCCCTCGGGCCGGAAGCGGAACCGGATCAGCCGGTTGCCCGGCAGGTCGGCGGTGGCGTAGGCCAGCCCGGGCGAAGCGGCCACCAGCCTGCCGTCCTCGTCACGCCATTCGCCCAGGCGGGGGGTGAACTGCGGCGCCGGCGCGGGGACGCCCATCTGCAGCCGCTCCGGCGGGCACTTGACCCACAGGCTGCCGTCAGCCGGGTCCTGCACCAGCTCGCGGGCCAGCCCGTGGCCGCCCCACTGGGGCCAGCCGGAGTCCGCGTCGCCCGCGCGGGTGCCCAGCCAGCCGAAGAGCATGCGCCGCCGCCCGTCGCCCGCCGTCTTGGCGGCGTAGAAGAACGGGCCGTCGAAGGTCTCCACCCGGGGCGTCTCCCAGGGGCCGTTCAGGCTGCGGGCCCGGCGGTAGAGCGTGCCGTGGGTGGAGTTATGGCCTCCGGAGAAGAGCAGGTACCACCAGCCGTTCCACTCGAAGAGATCGGGGCATTCCAGGTGCCGGGTCAGGTGCGGCGCCCAGTACGGGTCCCGCACCTCCCATGAGCGGAGGTCCTTGGAAGCCAGCAGCGCGATCGCGCCCCGGAACGGCTCGGGCCCGTCCTTCAGGGAGGCGGTAACGAGCATCCAGTACTCCTGCGCCTCCTCGTTCCAGAACGGAAAACCGTCTCGCCAGTCGGTGGCGGCGTACCGGCTCAGGTCCGGCCGCGAGATCGGGTTGGCGGGATCCTTCGTCCAATGCACCAGGTCGGTGCTGGTGGCGTGGCAGAGGGTCTCGTGCATCACCCCGTTGGTGGTGAAGTAGCGGCCGAGGTAGTACATGTGGAACGTCCCGTCCTGGTGGAACACCGAGCCGGTACCGCAGGAGGCCTCCTCGCCGGGTTCGATGGCCATGGGGTACTCCGTCCAGTGCACGAGGTCGCGCGAGGCGAAGTGGCCCCACTTGTGGCAGACGCGGGGCAGCACGAGGTGCCCCTGGTCCCACACGTAGAACAGGTGATACGTCCCCTCCCAGTAGAACGGAACGGGATCTCCGAACCAGGCGTTGGCGCTCCGGTCTGTGGGCCGCAGGTGAACGGCGTCGACCGGGCGACTAACCGGATCATCCAAGGGCTCGTCATCCTCCTCAAATAGGCATATAATGCATCCCACAACCATATACGCTTGTAGTGGTCAGCCGCGCAAGCCCCCTGGGACCCCTGGAAACCGTTTGTACCGGAACCGTGCGAACTTGGATATCAACTGTAGCAAAGAGATGCTCGGAACACAAGGGAGGATCTGCAATGGCTGAACCGGATCAAACGGGCCCGCTGGATGACCGGGCTCGACGCGGCATGGTGGCATCGACGGTGGAGGGCTGTACCTTCTCAATCTGGTCGAGCGCGCTGGGCGGGAACTTCCTCACCGGCATGGCCCTGCACCTGGGGGCGGGCGGGTTCGTGCTCGGGATCCTCGGGGCGCTCTCTTCCCTCGCCACGATGATGCAGCTGTTCGTCGCACCGCTGGTCGCCGGGCTGGCGCGCCGGCGCGACTTCCTGGCGCTCTTCTCGGGCATCCAGCGGGTGGGCGGCGCCCTCGCCGGCCTGGCTGCGCTGTGGCTTCTGCCCAGGCCCGCTGCCCTCTATGTCTTCGTGACCCTCCAGGCCCTCGCCTGGATCGCGATGGCTCCGTCCACCGTGGTCTGGAACGGGTACATGTCCGACCTTGTGCCTGTGGAGGTGAGGGGGCGGTTCTTCGCCCAGCGCAACTCGTGGTCGGCCCTCGTCTCGATGCTGGCCGTGCTCCTCTTCGGCAGCATCCTCGACCGCTGGCCGGGCGCTCCGGGCTTTACCGCACTCTACGTCGTGGCGCTGGCCGCGGCCCTGGCCAACCTCTACTGGTGGCTCCGCCACCCGGAGCTTCCCCAGGGCGACAGCCGCGGCAGCCACTCCTTCTGGCAGTCGGTCCGCATCCCGCTCACCCGCCCGGGGCCGCACCTCACCGCCACCTGGTTCTTCGCCGCGTGGGGCTTCGCACAGGGCCTCGCCACCCCGTTCTACTCCCTGGCGCTGCTCTCGTACCTGGGGCTCTCGTTCACCACCGTCTCCTGGCTGGCCACGCTGGCCTCGATCTCCTCGATCGTGACGGCGCCGCTCTGGGGGCGCTGGCAGGACCGCGTGGGGCAGACCAGGGCCATCGGCATCCTCACCCTGATGCTGGCACTCGTGCCTTTGCTCTACCTGCTCGGCGCCCCGCTCGGGCTCGCCCCCCTGGTCGTCGGCCACCTGGTGCACGGCTCCGCCTCCGCCGGGATGGGGCTCGCCAACCAGACCCTGAACATGCAGCTGGCGCCGCGGCAGGACCGCGCCTCGTACTTCGCCTTCTTCGCCGCCGCAGCAGGCCTGACCGGCTTCCTCACGCCCGTCCTGGCCGGGCGTCTGGCCGGAGAGCACCTGGTCCCGCTCTTCATCGGGTCGGCCCTCCTCTCAGGCCTCCTGAGCCTCCTCTGGACCGTGCGGGTAGAGCCCGCGCTGGTACGGCAGATGCGCCAGATCCTTCCCGCGGACTAGTGCTTTCGTGCCGTTTCCTACTCGAGGATGAGAAAAACGCGATTTGGCCCGGGAAGTCAGCAGGAAAACCCCCAGTGCGCGGCCAATTACTCTAGCACATAGACTAAGTTGACCCGAATGAGCGGGGTTTTCCCGCCCTCCGGGGGTCCCAGCTGCCAGGAATCGCGCAACTTACATGTTCTGATAAAGAAAGGTGGAACCGCAAGGTGACCCGCCGGGTGGTGACCGGGAACAGCGACTTGATCCGCCAACTGAACCGCTCGCTCGTGCTGGACGTGATCCGGCGCCAGGGACCTGTCTCCCGGGCCGAGGTCAGGCGGGTCACCGGTCTGAACTTCACCACGGTGACCAACGCAGTGGCCGACCTGATCGCCGACGACCTCGTGAAGGAGGTCGGCCTCGGCACCTCCAGCGGCGGGCGGAAGCCCGTACTGCTGACGCTGAACCCAACCGCCCGGTACGTGTTGGGCTGCGAGCTCCAGAGCGCCAAGCTCGTCATCGGTCTGTTCGACCTGGCGGGCAACCTGGTGGGCCGGGTGCAGAAGCCCAAGTGTCCGCGCACCTCCCCGGACGAGGCGGTCGCCCGCATCGCAGAGGGTGTGCGCGAGGTCCTCGCCGCCGCCGGCGTCTCCGCTGAGAAGGTGGAGGGGCTGGGTGTGGCCGCCCCGGGTCCCCTGGACGCCGAGTCGGGCGTGCTGCTGACGCCGCCCAACATGGTGGGCTGGCAGAACGTGCCGCTGCGGCAGCTGCTGGAGGAGGCCACCGGGCTGCCGGTGATGCTGGAGAAGGACGGAAACGCCGCCGCAGCGGGCGAGGTCTGGTTCGGCGCCGGCAAGGCGGTGCGCAACCTGATCCTGATCATCGTGGATGACGGCATCGGTGCCGGTATCGTGATCGGCGGTCAGCTCTACCGCGGCAAGGGCGGGGCCGGCGAGATCGGCCACGGGACGCTGGATCTGGACGGGCCGCGCTGCAGCTGCGGCAACCACGGCTGCCTGGAGGCGCTGGCCTCCGGTTTCGCCCTGGGCCGGAAGGCGGCCGAGCTGATCCGCAGGGGCGTGAACAGCCAGCTGGCGGACCTGGCCGAGTCCGGCATCGGCACGGAGCACATCCTGGCTGCCGCCGAGGCCGGCGACAAGCTCGCCGCGGACCTGCTGGACGAGTGCGGCCGCATGCTGGGCATCGCCGTCGCCAACACGGTGAACATGTATAACCCCGAACTGATCGTCCTGGCGGGCCGGCTGGCCCAGCGCAGTCCCATCGTCCTCGAACGTGCGCTGCAGCTGGGCAGGGCGAGAGCTTTTCCGGTGCTCTCCAACCAGGTGCGCATCGTGCGCTCCGGCCTCGGGGATGACTTTCTGGTGCGAGGGGCGGCATCGCTGATCCTGGCCCGGCTCTTCCGGGGACCGGTCAATCTCTTTCCATCGTGAGCGTGGGGAGTTCGTTGGGCCGAGGCTCACACGGTCCCCAGGCGATAGAGGCCCGCATTACACGCTGAGGAGGTTCGCATGGGCATGATCGGACGCAAGGTTACCGCTGTTTTCCTGTCTTCCGTGCTCGCCGCCACGCTGCTGGCCGGCTGCGGTGGCGGCGGCAAGGGCGGAAGCACCACTCCGCCCGCGACGCAGCAGCCCGCCCAGGGGGGCCAGCAGACCCAGACCCCGCCGTCTTCCCAGCCGGTGACGCTCGAGTTCTGGGGCTGGTGGTCTTCGGAGACCCGCATGCCGACCATCAACAAGATCGTCGACAAGTGGAACGCCGAGCATCCTGACATCCAGGTGAAGTACACCTTCGTGCCCTTCGGTGAGATGAACACCAAGTACCTGGCCTCCGTGGCCGGCGGCAACCCGCCCGACATGGTCGTGTCGCCCGACATCTTCACCTCCATCCAGCGCGGCGAGAACGGCCAGGCGATGGAGCTGAGCGCCCTGGGCGCCGCCAGCGTCAAGGACCTGTACTACCCGAACTTCTGGGATGCCGTCACCACCGATGACGGCAAGATCTACGCCCTGCCCTGGGTCGGCGAGACCAAGTTCCTGTACTACAACAAGGAGCTGTTCCGCGAGGCCGGGCTCGACCCCGAGAAGGCTCCTGTGACCTGGGATGACCTCTGGAACTTCGCCGACAAGCTCGATAAGTGGGAGGGCAGCAAGCTCGTCCAGATGGGCTTCCACCCGCTGATGGGCAACTTCGGCTTCCAGGGCTGGGTCTGGAACGCCGGCAGCCTGCTGTTCGAGAACGACGAGAAGCCGACCATCAACGCCGCGAAGAACGTCGAGGTCCTCGAGTGGATCAAGAAGTGGACCGACCGGTACGGCTACGACGTGTTCGCCAGCTTCAAGGGCAGCTTCGGCACCGGCCCGCAGCACGCGTTCATCCAGGGCAAGATCGGCATGGTGGTCGAGACCGCAACTTTCGAGAAGGAGATCAAGACCAACGCCCCCAACCTGGAGTATGGCGTGATCCCCGTCCCGACGCCCGACGGCAAGCAGCACCAGAACGCCTCCTACTCCGGCGGCTTCGCGGTGGAGCTGCCCGTGGGCTCCAAGCACCCGCAGCAGGCCTTCGAGTTCGCCAAGTACTGGACCCAGGAGGCCGCCGTGATCTGGGCCCAGGAGCAGAACGACTTCCCGGCGTACACCAAGGCCGTCGAGACCATCACCACGCCTGAGTTCAAGCGGGCGGCCGACAACATGAAGTACACCGGCCTGATCCCCGTGCCGATGACCGCCACCAACTTCATGGACTTCCTCAACCCGGCCATCGACGAGGCCTTGATGGGCAGCATGAGCCCCAAGGCAGCGCTGGACCAGGCCCAGTCCCAGATCGAGGACGTCGTCGCGGAGAACCTCGCGGGCAACTAGCAGTTCGCGGAGGCGAAGCCCCGGGGGGCCAGGCTCCCCCCGGGGCGTTCCGTAGGTGCGCATTCCATACTCAGGGAGGTGACACCACAGAATGGCAGCGGCAGCCAGGCCCAAGCGTGCGCGCTTCCAGTGGACAGCCAGGGCGCGCGAGGCGCTGACCGGATACCTGTTCATCCTGCCCTGGGCAATCGGCTTCGTGGTGTTCATCGCAGGACCGATGCTCTTCTCGCTCTACGCCAGCTTCACCAACTACAACGTGACCTCGAAGTTCGACTGGATCGGCCTGGCCAACTACAAGAAGATGTTCTTCAATGACCCGTTCTACTGGAAGTCCATGGGGAACACCCTGTACTTCACGGTCTTCTCGGTGCCGATCAACATCATGGTGGGCGTGGTCTCCGCCGTCATGCTCTTCCAGAACGTACCGCTCCAGAAGATGTGGCGGACCATCTTCTACCTGCCCAAGGTCCTCACCGGTGTTGCGGTGCTGATGCTGTGGGTCTGGGTCTTCAACCCCCAGGACGGCCTGATGAACAACCTCCTGCGGTCCATCGGGGTGGACAGCCCGCCGCTCTGGTTCGCCAGCCCGAAGTGGTCGAAGCCGGCCCTGATCGTCATGTCGGCCTGGAGCGCCACGGGCGGCATCCTGCTCTACCTGGCCGGCCTCCAGGCGATCCCGAAGCAGCTCTACGAAGCGGCGCAGATCGACGGGGCCTCAGGCTGGCGCCAGTTCCTGAACGTCACGCTGCCGATGCTCTCCTCCACGATCTTCTTCAAGTTGATCACCGGCATCAACGGCGCCATGCAGTACTGGGAGGCGGCCCTGATCGTGACCAACCCGCCGGGCAGCCCCTCCAACTCGACGCTGTTCAACGGCCTGTACATCTGGAACACCGCCTTCCGCGACCTGAAGATGGGCTATGCGTCGGCCATGGCCTGGGTGATGTTCGTCATCACGCTGATCCTGGCGGCCATTCAGTTCTGGGGTTCGAACCGCTGGGTCTACTACGAGGGTGAGAGGAGGTAGTCGCCGTGGCCACCAGTTCGACATCGCCCCAGTTGACACCCGAGCTGCTGCGCAGCCGCCGGCGGCATCTCATCTACACCATCGCCTGGAAGACGGTGGCAATGCTCATCCTCGGCGCGGTCAGCGCCTTCATCCTCTTCCCGGCCCTGTGGATGCTCTCCACGGCCCTGAAGCCTGACGACCAGGTGGCTCTGGCGACCTGGATTCCCCGGCCGCCGGTGTGGCGGAACTTCATCGAGGCCTGGACCTCGGTGCCGTTCACCCGGTACACCATCAACACGGCCCTCTACAGCGCCGCCTGCGTGATCGGCGAGACGCTCAGCAGCTCCCTGGTGGCCTACGGGTTCGCCCGCCTGCGCTTCCCGGGGCGGAACCTGCTGTTTGGCGTGATGCTCTCCACGATGATGATCCCCGGCATGGTCACGATGATCCCCCAGTACGTCCTCTTCTCGAAGATGGGCTGGGTGGGCAGCTACCTGCCCCTGGTGGTGCCCAAGTTCTTCGGAACGCCCTTCTTCATCTTCCTGCTCCGCCAGATGTTCATGGGCATCCCCGAGGAGCTCTGCGAGGCGGCTCGCATTGACGGGGCCAACGAGTTCTGGATCTACTCCCGGGTAATCATGCCGCTCTCCAAGGCCTCGCTGGCCACGGTCGCCCTGATGAGCTTCGAGGGCGCCTGGAACGCCTACGTCGGCCCGGTCCTGTACATCAGCGACCCGAAGCTGTACACCGTCCAGGTCGGCCTGGCGATGTTCAAGTCGAGCTCGCAGACCGAATGGCAGCACCTCATGGCCGCCTCGATCATCGTGATGCTCCCCATCATCGTCCTGTTCTCGGCCTTCCAGCGGTACTTCGTGGAAGGCGCGGCCATCTCGGGTGGCGTGAAGGGCTGAAGAGGAGGCTGCGCATGCGCTCCGGCGACAAGGGATCCGATTATCTACTTGGCATAGACATCGGTGGAACGAAGCTTGCGGTCGGGGTGGTGACGCGGGACGGTCGGGTGGTTGCCCAGGAGCGCATACCCACGCAGGCGAACCAGGGCCCCGACATGGTGATCGCCCGGGTGCAGGAGCTCTGCCGGACGGTGGTGCGCAAGGCGGGCATCACCTGGGAGCAGGTGCTCGCCTGCGGGGTGGGATGCGGCGGCCCGCTGGACATCAAGCGCGGCCGCGTCATGAACCCGCCCAACCTGCCGGGGTGGCTGGATGTTCCGCTGGTGCAGACCCTCGAAGAGGCCTTCGGCAGGCCCGTCTACCTCGACAACGACGCCAACGCCGCCGCCCTGGGCGAGCACCGATTCGGGGCGGGGCGCGGCGTGCGCAACATGGTCTACCTGACGATCTCCACCGGCATCGGCGGGGGCCTCATCTTCGGCGGCCGCCTCTACTCGGGCGAGAACGGCAACGCCGGCGAGATCGGACACATGTCGCTCAACGTGAACGGGCGCCCCTGCAACTGCGGCGGCCGCGGCTGCCTCGAGGCGTACGCCTCGGGCACCAGCATCGCCGCCCGGGCGCGCGAGGCGGTGGAGGCCGGCGAGTCCTCGCTGCTCACGGACCTGGCGGGTTCGCCTGACGCGATCTCGGGCGAGACCGTCAAGGAGGCGCTGCTGCGCGGGGATGCGCTGGCGCGGCGCATCTGGGACGAGACCATGGAGATCCTGGGAGCGGGCCTGGCCAACGTAATCAACATTTTCAACCCCCAGCGCATCGTGCTGGGCGGGGGAATCACCAATTACGGCGACCTGCTCTTCGTTCCGGTGCGGCGCATCGCCCTGGCGCGCGCCATGCGGCCGCTGGCCAGCGCGGTGGAGATCGTGCCGGCGGAGCTGGGCAACGACGTGGGCATCCTCGGTGCTGCAGCGGTGGTGCTGGAGCGTCTGGAGGCCCGGACGGAGGTGGAGACGCATGTCTGAGCAATTGCGCAGCTACCTGGCCGAGCACCTGTCCGTCGCCCTCCAGATGGAGTCGCTCCTGCCGCAGGTGGAGGATGTGGCGCAGGTCATCTGCCGCGCCCTGGAGCAGGGCGGGCGGATCTACGCCTTCGGCAACGGGGGCAGCGCCGCCGACGCACAGCACTTCACCGCCGAGCTCGTGGGCCGCTACCGGCGCGAGCGGCGGCCGCTGCCTGCGGTGGCCCTGACCACCGACCCCTCTGCGGTGACCTGCATCGGGAACGACTACGACTTCGCCGACCTCTTCGCCAGGCAGGTGGAGGGGCTGGTGCGCCCCGGTGACGTGGTGGTGGGCATTACCACCTCCGGCAACTCCGAGAACGTGCTGCGCGGCCTTGAGGCCGCCCGGCGGCAGGGGGCGGTGACCGTAGCGCTCACCGGCGGCTCGGGTGGCCGGGTGGCGCCGGTCGCCGACCACGCCCTGGTGGTGCCGTCGGGGACTACCGCCCGCATCCAGGAGATGCACATCCTCATGATCCACATGATCTGCGAGCGCATCGACGACTGGGCGCTCGCCGGGAGGCAGGACGGGTGAGCCAAGGAAAGCGCCTCTGGCAGATCGGTCCGGCCGACCTGGTGGACAACTACCGGCGGCCCGACCTGACGGGATCCGTGGTCTGGGACGCCGCGGCCCCGGCCGGCACCCGCCGGTGGCCGCTCTTCCACCCCAGCGAGGCCGACCCCGACGGGGGTTACCGCCCTTATCCCTATGTCATCCAGTTTGCCCTCCCCGATGAGCCGCAGGGTGCCTACCTCCTGCGGCTCTGCCATCTTGCCATCGCCCCGCGGCTGGCCCACCTGGAGGTGGCGGTGAACGGCGTGGCCGGTACCGTCTACCTGCAGCCGGAGCCGGCCCGGTCCGGCGAGATCCGGCTGCACGCCGGTCTGCACACCACCATCTACGCCGAGGGCGTCGCCGAGGTGGTGCTGCCGGCGGAGCTGCTCCGGCGCGGCGCCAACCAGCTGGTACTGACCGCCCGGGACGAGGGGGAGGTCCTGCGGGTCGACCGCCCCGAGGCCATCAAGCGGCTGGACCGGATGGCCAACGGGGCCGGTTTCGTCTACCAGGGGCTGGAGCTCCTGCAGCTGCCGGCGCGGCCGGACGGCGGGGTGCACCGGGTCTCGGCGGTGCCCACCGTGCTCTGGCGCCGGAACCGCGCCGGCGAACTGGTGGAGCGCTGCTGGGTGGTGATCGAGCTGGCCGGGGCCTGCCCCGCCGGAGAAGTCCTGCTGACCCTGCGCGAGGGCGAACGGGTTGAGGAGTACCGCCTGCAGTTGCCGGAGCGGCCCTTCGGCCACATCCGCCTGCCCTTCGACCTGTTCGACGGCCAGGGCGAGGTGCAGTGGCGGCTCGAGGGGCCCGGCTGGGCCCGGGAAGGGCGGATGCGCCGGAAGCGCAAGTGGCGGGTCTACGTGGCCCCCCACGCCCACACCGACATCGGCTACACCCACCGGCAGTGGGAGGTGGCGGAGCGGCTGTGCCGGAACATCGACTTCGCCCTCGACCGCCTGGCCGCGCTGCCGGAGGGCCAGACCCGGTTTGCGTACCACCTGGACTCCACGTGGGCCCTGGAGCACTACCTGCAGACGCGCAGCCCGGAGCGCATCCGGCAGCTCGTCCGGGCGGTCAGCGCGGGCAAGATCGGCGTGGCCGGCAACTACGTGGACCTGCTCACCCACCTGGCCGGGCTGGAGGATCTGATCCGGAACCAGGCGGCGAGCGACCGGATGCTTCGGCCGCTGGGGATCGCCGCCCGCTTCAACGCCGTGGTCGACGTGGCCTCGATCACCGGCGCCGCGCCGACGATCCTGGCCGGGTCCGGCATCCGGTACCTGGTGCACGCCAACAACCAGGACCGCGGCCCCTTCCGGCTGAACGGAAACCTGCACCGGCGCTCCCCCTTCTGGTGGGAGGGGGCCGCCGGGGGCCGGGTGCTGGTCTGGCTGTCCAAGATGTACTGCGAGCTGCGCAAGGTCTGCGGTTCGCCGCCCGTGCCCGACGCCGCCGCCTGCGGGCTCGAGATGTGGCTGGCGGAGTACGAGCGGGAGGATTACCTGCCCGACGCCGTCCTCCTCTACGGGCAGGAGGCCGACAACACCGACCTGGACCCGCAGCCGGCCGACTTCGTGCAGCGCTGGAACGAGACGTACGCGTACCCGCGGCTGATCGCCTGCGACGTGGCCGAGTTCTTCGATGAGGTGGCCGGGCGCTTCGGCGACCGGCTGCCCACGGTGCGGGGCGACGGCGGCGCCTACTGGGAGGACGGCGCGCTGAGCTCCGCGGCCGAGACGATCCAGGTGCGCCAGGCCCAGGCGAGCCTGCCCGCGGCCGAGCGGCTGGAGGCGCTGGCGGCGATCCACACCCCCGGCTGGGCCTTCCCCCTGGACCAGTTCGACGAGGCCTGGCGGCAGTTGCTGCTCTACGACGAGCACACGTGGGGCGCGTTCCTCAGCTGCACCGAGCCAGACGCCGTACTGGCCCGGGACCAGTGGGCCGTCAAGGAGGGCTTCGCGCGCGGCGCCGCGGACTGGGCCCGGCGGCTCCTCCACGCGGCCGCCACCCGCCACAGCCTCAACTGGAACAACGACGGCCGGGAGGTCGTGGTCTACAACCCCCACAGCTTCGCCGCCGGCGGCGCGGTGCAGGTGGAGATCGAGCCCGACGAGGTGCCGGTGGACCCGGCCACCGGGGAGGCCGTGCCCATGCGGACGGTGCGGCGGCTGGCCACGCAGGCCCTGGTGGAGCTCTGGATCGAGCCGCTGCCTGGCCTCAGCTACAGGCGGCTGGTGCTGCAGCGGCGGCAGGCCGGAGAGCCGGAGGAGGCCGGGCGGGCTGAGACTGCCGTTCCCGCAGGGGAGCAGTCGCCGGCCGTGGAGCGGAGCGTGACTGTCGAGACCGGCACGACGGGGTTCGACGAACCTGTCGTGCTCGAGAACGACTTCTATCGCGTGTCGGTCGACACAGCCAGGGGCGCGATCGCCAGCTGGTTCGACAAGGCGCTCGGGAGGGAACTGGTCGACGCGGCGGACCCCTGCGGTCTCGGCCGGCTCCTTTACGCCCGGGGCGGCGAGGGCACCCGGCTGGTCTCGAACCAGGCCGACCTGCCCGACGGCGACCCCGAGGTGCTGGACCGGTTCCGTCCCACCGGCTGCCGGATCGAACGGCACGCGCTGGGACAGGCCCTGGTCCTCACCGGCGAGGTGGAGGCGGGCGAGCTCACGCTCACCGTCACCCTGCCCCACCGGGCGAGGTGGGTCGACCTGGCGTACCGGTACCGCAAGGAGGCCCGCCGCGCCAAGGAGGCGGTCTACGTCGCCTTCCCCACCGCGCTGGCCGGGGCCGCCGTCCTGTCTGACGGCCACCTGGGCTGGGTGGACTGGCACCGGGATCAGCTGCCCGGCGGCTGCAAGGAGTGGCTGCCGCTGCAGACCTCCATCCTGCTCTCGACCGAGGAGGCGGAGATCCAGATCTGCTCGCCGGACATCCCGCTCTTCACCGTGGGCTCCGTGGTGCGCGGCCGGTGGCCGAAGGAGATGGACCTGACCGGCGGGAAAGTCTTCTCGTACGTGATGAACAACTACTGGCACACCAACTACAAGGCCGAGCAGGGCGGCGAGATCGCCTTCCGCTACCGGCTGACCAGCGGCCGGACCATCCCCCGGGACAGGGCCTACCGCCTGGGCTGGACGACCCGCCAGGGGCTCTACGCCCAGCGGATGTCGTTCCAGGACTTCCGTCCGGTGCGCGCGCCCTACGCAGATCCTTCGGGCGGCCGGCTGGCGGAGGTGGGACCCGAGCAGGTGGTGCTGACCGCCTTCGCCCGGGCGCGCTGGGCAGGCGGCTACGTGCTGCGCCTGCAGGAGATCGCCGGAGGGGCCAGGACGGCGTACGTGCGCATCCCCGGGAGGCGCATCGCCCGGGCTTGGCTGACCGATCTGCTGGAGCGGGAGCGGGCGGAACTGGCGCCCGGGCCCGACGGTTCGCTGGCGGTGCCGGTCCCCGCGTGGGGCCTCACAACGGTGCGTATTGAGCTGGAGGAAACGAACGAGGGAGGCGCCGAGCCTTGAAGCAGGCGAAGCTGCACATGATCGGGAACGCCCACATCGATCCGGTGTGGCTCTGGAAGTGGCAGGAGGGATTCCAGGAGGTCAAGGCGACCTTCCGCTCCGTGCTGGACCGCATGAACGAGTACGACGACTTCATCTTTACCGGCTCCTCCGCGGCCTTCTACGCCTTCGTGGAGGAGAACGACCCCGAGATGTTCGCCGAGATCCGGCGCCGCGTGCAGGAAGGCCGTTGGGTGATCGTCGGCGGCTGGTGGATTCAGCCCGACTGCAACATCCCGGGCGGCGAGTCCTTCGTGCGCCAGGGGCTGTACGGCCAGCGGTACTTCCGCTCCCGCTTCGGCGTGATCGCCCGGACCGGCTTCAACCCCGACAGCTTCGGCCACGCGGGCAGCCTCCCGCAGATCCTGAAGAAGAGCGGTATGGACTACTACACGTTCATGCGGCCGGGGCCCCACGAGAAGGGGTTGCCGGGGCGGCTCTTCTGGTGGGAGTCGGACGACGGCTCCCGGGTGCTGGCCTTCCGCATCCCGTTCGAGTACCTCACCTGGAGCGGCGACATCGAGAAGCACGTGCGCAAGTGCGAGGGCGAGGCGAAGGAGCCGTTCAACGAGATCATGTGCTTCTACGGGGTGGGCAACCACGGCGGCGGCCCCACGAAGGCCAACCTGGACTCCATCCGGCGCATGAACGGGGAGGCGGACTTCCCGGAGCTGGTGATGAGCTCGCCCGACCGCTTCTTCGCGGCGCAGCTGGAGCGCGGCCTGCCGATCCCGGTGGTGCACGACGACCTGCAGCACCACGCCAGCGGCTGCTACGCCGCCCACAGCGGCATCAAGCGCTGGAACCGCAAGGCGGAGAACCTGCTGATCACCGCGGAGAAGTTCTCGGCCCTCGCCCAGCGGCTCACCGGCCAGCCCTATCCGACCGATATGGAGCGGGCTTGGCGAGCCGTGCTCTTCAACCAGTTCCACGACATCCTGGCCGGCACGTCGCTGGAGGAGGCCTACGAGGACGCCCGCGACCTCTACGGCGAGGCGATGGCCATCGGGGCGCGGGCGCTGAACCACGCCATCCAGTCGGTGGCGTGGCGGGTGAAGATCGACCACGTCGAGGGCAGCAAGCCGGTGGTCGTCTTCAACCCCCACGCCTGGCCGGCGAAGCTGCTGGTGGAGATGGAGACCGGCGGCCTGAAGGAGGAGCACGTGCTGCTGGACGACCAGGGGAACCAGGTGCCCTTCCAGTTCGTGCGCTCCCACGCCACCGTGACCGGCTGGCGCCGGCGGGTCAGCTTCGTCGCCGACCTGCCCGCCCTGGGCTACCGCACCTACCGCTTCGTGCTGCGGGAGGAGCCCGGGCTGCCCTTCCCCGAGGTGAGCGCCACCGACACGGTGCTGGAGAACGGCCGCTTCCGGCTGGAGATCGACCCCGAGACGGGCTACATCAAGCACCTCTACGACAAGAAGGCCGACTTCGCCGTCATCACCGGCGGCGGCGCCCGGCCCGCGGTGATCCACGACCCCAGCGACACCTGGAGCCACGGCGTGCTCAAGTTCGACGACGAGGTGGGCTCCTTCACGGCGACCCGGGTCCGCCTGATCGAGCGCGGGCCGGTGAAGGCCACGATCCGGGTGGAGAGCGCCTGGGGCAGCTCGACGGTGATCCAGGACTTCAGCCTCTACCGGGAGCTGGAGCACATCGACGTCGCGGTGACGGTCGACTGGCGGGAGCAGCACAAGGTGCTGAAGCTCCGCTTCCCCACCAACCTGCACTTCCCCAAGGCCACCTACGAGATTCCCTACGGCCACATCGAGCGGCCGACGGACGGGGAAGAGGAGCCCGGGCAGAGCTGGCTCGACCTCTCCGGCGTGGTGCGGGGCACCGATGGGATCTACGGGCTCTCGCTGCTCAACGACGGGAAGTACAGCTTCTCCGTGGCGGGGAAGGAGCTGAGCCTGACGGTGCTGCGCAGCCCGATCTACGCGCACCACGACCCGTACGTGCCCACGCCCGACGGCGTCTACACGTACATGGACCAGGGCGTCCAGCGCTTCACCTACTCGCTGCTGCCCCACGAGGGCGGCTGGGAGGAGGCGGGCACGGTGCGCCGGGCGGCCGAGCTGAACCAGCCCGCCGTGGCGCTCCTGGAGACCTATCACGACGGCCCGCTGCCGCCCGCCATGTCGTTCCTCTCCGTCGACGCGCCCAACGTGATCGTCAGCGTGGTGAAGAAGGCCGAAGAGGGCGACGACCTGATCGTGCGGGCCTACGAGACGGATCGGGTCGCCACCAGTGCCACCATCCGCATCCCGCTGCTGGGCCGGGAGATCGAGGCCCGGTTCGGGCCGTGCGAGATCAAGACCTTCCGGGTGCCGACCGACCCGGCGGAGCCGGTGGTGGAGACCAACCTGCTCGAGTGGACGGAGGAATGAGCGCGGCGCCGGCGGCCGTTCGCCCGGCTGGACGGGAGGAGCAGCGCAGCGCTGCGCGGACTCGGCGTGATGCCGGGGATGCCGGCCGACTGCCATCTACGGGGGGTGCGGGGCTGATGGACGACCTCAACATCCGGCCGCTCGCGGCCGACGAGGAGGCGCCGATGGCGCTTCTGCTGCTCGCCGATCCGTCACGGAAGGCCGTGGAGAGCTATCTCCGCCGCGGCCGGTGCTACGTCGGCGAACGCGCCGGGCGGGTCATCGCCGTCTACGTCCTCATCGACACGCGGCCGCACACGGTCGAACTGGTGAACGTGGCTGTGGCGGAGGCGGAGCAGGGCAGGGGCATCGGAAAGCGGATGGTCCTGCACGCCGTTGAAACCGCCCGCTCTCTGGGGTACAGAAGCCTCGAGGTGGGAACGGGGAACTCTTCGTTGAACCAGCTGGCGCTCTACCAGAAGTGCGGGTTCCGGATCGTGGGCGTGGACCCCGACTTCTTCACCCGCAACTACCCCGAGCCCATCTACGAGAACGGGATCCTGTGCCGCGACATGATCCGCCTCCGACTGGACTTGTGAGCGCGGGGTGCGGGCGACTCCGCCGGAGGCAGAGGGCAGATCACAACGAACGAGACCCGGGCGTGCGCCGCCCGGGTCTCGTTCCGTTATCCCTTCGCCTTCAGCGCCGTGTTGACGTACTCCAGCAGCTCGTCGATCACCCCGTGGGGCATCACCTTGTCGTAGGCTTCGCCCAGCACCTGCACGAACCGCTCGAAGGCGGCGGGGCGGGCCGGGTCGCCCTGCGGGGGCAGCGGAAGCAGCGGCCGGGCCGCCTCCTTCACCGCCCGGGGCCGGCTGCCCCAGTGGGTGAGGTACTCGCCGTCCCGGGTCATGAAGACGAAGCAGGGGATGGCGCGAGAGGTCCCGTTCTCCAGGTACTGGTCCATGATGTCCAGGTTCTGGTCCCGGAAGAACCAGCGCGCCTCCATGCCCGCCTCTTCGGCCATCCGGGCGAGCACCGGCCCCGTCCGGGCGGCGTCGCCGCACCAGTACTCCTCCAGCACCAGCACCTTCAGCCCCAGCGGGCGCAGCGCCGCCAGCGCCTCCCGCTGCTCCGGCGTGAAGGTCACCGACTCGTAGATCTCCCTGCGCCGCTCCTGATGCTGCGTGGCCCCGGCCAGGTACTCTCCCCACGTGAGCCCCGTCGCGAAACGCTCCGCCGATACCACCGGCACACTGACCCCTCCTCGTGGCGAAATGCGCCTGCTGTGGTTTTGACGGCGGCGGCCCGCCCTGCGCTACGGACCCGCCGGCATTTGCGTCGCCAGCGTGCCCTGCCCCTGGAGAGTACGGTCAGAACAGTTCTTCCAACAGGTTGACCTCACGCACCCCACCGTCCGGCCCGACGCGCAGCGTCTTGATCTGGCACGGCCCCAGCTCCACCGGGACGTCCGCGCCCAAGAGCGGGATGCGCACCCGCACCCGGGCCGGCCGTCCGCAGGGCTCGTAGAGCCGCAGGATCCAGTCGTCGCCCTCCTCGGCGCGCTTCAGCGCCGTCACCGCCGCGGCGTGGGGCGGGTCGACGGAGACGAAGGACTGCACCTTCGGCAGGGCGCCCGGGTGCGCGTACTCCCGCACGAAGCTGAGCGGCTCGTTGAAGTCCTGGGCGGCCTGCACCACCGCCGCATCCCGCCAGTCGCCCTCGTGGGGCAGCAGCGCCCAGCGGCACTCGTGCAGCCCCTGGTCCAGGTGGCGGTCGGCAGGGCGGAGCGGCCGGGCGTCCCGGTCGCCGCCGCCGTGAATCGGGCTGCGCAGGATGGAGAGCCGCAGCTCGCCCCCCAGCGCGTCGGCGCCGTGCTTGCCGTCGTTCAGCAGGGCCACGCCGTAGGTGATGCGCCGGGCGGCCCGGTCGCCCGCGGCGCCGCCCTCGTCCCCCTGGCCGGCCCAGTTGGCCTCGGTGGTCTTCCCCTCCCCCGCCAGGAAGCCGGTCACGTTCACCCACTGCTGGATCGGCTCCTCCTGCCCCGCCGCCGGCCGCTCCACGAAGCCGAAGGGCACGGAGCAGGTCATCCTCGCCTCCTCCAGGGCGAAGGGGAAGGCCAGCTTCAGGAAGCGGTACTCTTCGTGCCAGTCCACCTCCAGCCGGCCGTGGATTGCCGGGCTCTCCCGGTAGAGGGTGATCTCCTGCCGGGCGGTCGACCGGCCCCAGCGCAGCGTGATGCGCCAGGTGGCCCGCACCGGGCCGTGCTCGATCAGCTGGATCTCGGGTTCGCCGAAGGCGCCGGCCAGGTGGCGGAAATGGGCACCCTTGCCCCAGGCGTTGGTGGGGTCGTCCACCACCAGCAGCTGCGCCCCGGCTCCCGCCAGCAGCTCCCGGCCCAGCCGCTTGTCCCTGAGGCTCCGCAGGGCGCCGGTGCGGGGCTCCAGCTCCAGCCGCCACCAGGCGTTCTCCATCACGCGCTCGTCGGCGGTGAGGGGGAGGGCGTCGGGGCCCGGGAGCGCAGCCGGCCGGTCGACGATCCGGTAGAGCCGGTAGCCCATGGGCGGCACGTCGGCCAGGAAGGCCACCCGCTTGCGGGGGGGCCCGGCCTCGCCCTCGGCGAACTGGTGCACCACCGGCCGGTTCTGGTCGTCCTGCACCTGCAGCTCGTCGATGTGCCAATCGTTCAGCTCCACGTCGATGACCTCTCGGCGGGGCCAGGGGCTGGGGTTGAAGACCACCACGGGCACCCCGTCGCCCAGGTCGGCCACCGCGTTGCCGGGGCCGGTGCGCACCCGGCGCATCGCCTCCTCCACCGGGTGGTCCCCGCTGCGGGTGTCGATGTGGTGGGCGATGGCCTGCATGGCGGCGTGCGCCGCGCGGCGGGCGGTGCCGGTCGCCTCGCCGATCTCGCGCTGCACATCGGCGTAGGCGCGGGGGATGCTGGTACCGGCGAGGATGTCGTGGAACTGGTTGAAGAGCAGGTGCTGCCAGGCCCGTCCCAGGGCCTCCTCCGGGTAGGCCAGGCCGAACCGGGTCGCGACCGTGGACCACTTCTCCGCCGCCGCCAGGGCCGACTCCGCCTCCCGGTTCCAGCGCTTCACCCCCGCGTGGGAGGTGTAGCAGCCCCGGAAGGTGTACTGCAGGGGCCCTGCGTAGACGGGGTGCTCCCGTGCGGCCGCCCGGTCGAAGAAGCCGTCGATGCGGCCCATCTGGAGGGTGGGCCAGTCGGGGGCGGCCATCAGCTCCCTGAGGTTGGCGATCGCCTTCTTGGTCGGCCCGCCGCCGTGGTTGCCCACGCCGAAGACCACGAGCCACTCGGGCGCGTCCGGCGGCCGCCAGTCGATGGCGGCGTTCAGCGAATCCACCACCTGGTTCGGGTTCGAGTTGTAGGTCTCGATGCGGGCGCTGAGGATCCGCGTGCCATCTGGCCCCTGCCACCAGAAGAGGTTGGATGGCAACTCTACCTCGTGGGGGTGGGGGCGCCAGAAGACGAAGTATTCGAGGCCCTGCAGCCGGAAGATCTGCGGCAGCGTGGGCGGGTGGCCGAAGGAGTCGGGCAGGAAGGCCACCCGGGCCCGGCGGCCGAACGTGCGCTGGAAGTAGCGCTGGCCGTAGAGCCCCTGGCGGGCCAGCGACTCGCCGGAGGGGATGTTCACGTCGGGCTCCACCCACCAGCCGCCCACCAGCTCCCACTGGCCGGACGCCACTGCCGACCGGATCTCGGCCATCAGGTCGGGGTGGACCTCCATCCACTGGTACTGCGCGGCGGAGCTGTGCACGAAGACCAGGTCGGGGTTCTCGCGGATGCGGTCCAGGGCGGAGCGGAAGGTCGCCTTCACGGCCTCGCACCCCTCCTGCCGGTCCCAGAGCCAGACCGGGTCCAGGTGGGCGTGGCCGGCCAGGGTAAAGGTGACCGCCTTGCTGCGCTTGCTGTTCACGAGCGGCGTATCCTCCTTCTCTCGCCCGCCGGGAGGAGATCCTCCCCGCCTGGGCGAAGGACTTCCTATAAGCATTAGACTAAGTCTCCGCATTTTCCTGGTCACCCCGGCCAGGTCATCGCAGACCGGAGGGATCGCTGTGCGGGTCTCGCTGAACGGATCGGACTGGCTGTTCAAGGGCTTCCTGGGCGAGGACTGGGTCTGGCGGGATTCCGAAAAGCCCGGCACCCGTGACGTGCGCTGGTGGTACCCCGCCGTGGTTCCGGGCAGCGTGCAGGCCGACCTGCTGCGCCTCGGCCAGATCCCGGACCCCTACTACGAGCAGCAGAGCCTGCTCTCGGAGTGGGTGCACCAGCGGACCTGGATCTACAAGAAGGCGTTCCAGGCGGACCTCAGCTGGCGGGGGCGGAGGGTTACCCTGCACTTCGAGGGCGTGGACTATGCGGCGCAGTTCTTCCTCAACGGCGAGCCGCTCGGCCGGCACGAGGGGATGTATACCACCGTCGAGTTCGAGGTGGGCCACCGGCTGCGCTACGGCGAGGAGAACCTGCTCGCGGTGGTCATCGAGCGGGCGCCGGACGAGGAGCCGCAGGTGAGCAAGACCGAGTACGTCCGCACCCACAAGGCCCGCATGAACTACTGGTGGGACTTCTGCCCCCGCATGGTCCACCAGGGCATCTGGGACGACGTCTATCTGGAGGTGACCGGCCCCGTGCGGGCGGCGGACCTCTGGGTGCGGCCGCAGCTTGCGCCGGGCTTCGGGCGGGCCGACCTCTCGGTCTCGGCAGCGCTGGATGCCGCGGACTGCTGCCTGGTGGAGGCCGAGATCGAGATCGCACACGAGGGGGCCGTGGTGGCGCGGTACAGCTCCCGCCACGCCCTGCCCCCGGGGGAGACCCGGCTGAACTTCGCCGTGCCGGTGGACCGGCCGGCGCTCTGGTGGCCCAACGGCCACGGGCCGCAGCCGCTCTACCAGGCGACGCTGCGCCTCGTCACCGCGGATGGCGCCGTGTCCCACAGCCGCACGGTCACCTTCGGCATCCGGCAGGTGGAGGCCGTGCGGAACGAGGGGGCCCCGCCGGACGCCCTGCCCTACACGCTGGTCGTGAACGGCCGGCCCATCTACCTGAACGGCTGGAACTGGGTGCCCATCGATGCGCTGTACGGCGTCGAGCGGCCGGCCAAGCTGGAGCGGCTGATCGGGCTGGCGGTCCGGGCCAACGTGAACCTGCTCCGGGTGTGGGGCGGCGGCCTGATCGAGAAGGAGCCCTTCTACGACCTCTGCGACCGGCACGGCATCATGGTCTGGCAGGAGTTCATCCTCTCCAGCTCGGGCATCGGCAACAAGCCCTCCACCGACCCGGCGTATGTGGCCATGATGGCCCGAGAGGCGGAGCGGATCATCCCCCGCCGGCGGAACCACCCGTCGCTGGTGATCTGGTGCGGCGGCAACGAGCTGATGGACCGCGGCGTGCCGCTCACCGACGCGGAGCCGGTCCTGGCCGCCCTGAAGGACGCCGTGCGCCGGCTGGACCCCGACCGGCACTGGCTGCCCACCTCGCCCTCGGGCCCGGTCTCCAACCTGACGGTGAAGGCGCTGGACGAGCACCCGGAGGGCCTGCACGACGTGCACGGGCCCTGGGAGCACCAGGGGCTCACGGCGCAGTATACCCTCTACAACCGGTCCACCGCCATGCTCCACTCGGAGTTCGGCGCCGAGGGCATGGCCAACGCGAAGGCCATCGAGGCCACCATCGCCCCGGAGCACCGGTGGCCGGCCACCAAGGACAACCCGGTCTACTTCCACCGGGGGGCCTGGTGGAACAACGAGCCGCTGGTCCAGGAGGCCTTCGGCGGCATCGGTGACTGGGTCACCCTGTCGCACGCCAGCCAGTTCCTGCAGCACGAGGCGCTGCGCTACGCCCTGGAGGCCAACCGGCGCCGCCAGTGGCGGTGCAGCGGCTCGATTCCCTGGCAGTTCAACGAGCCGTTCCCCAACGCCTGGTGCACGGCGGCGGTGGACTACTACGCCGAGCCCAAGGCCGGCTACTGGGCCGTGGCCGGCGCCTACGCCCCGCTGGCGGTGACCGCCCGGTTCGACAGCCAGGTCTGGGCGGGCCGGGAGCGGTTCGCTGCGGAGGTCTGGCTGGCCCACGCCGGCGCGCACCCGGTGGAGGGGCTTACCCTGACGGCACGGGTGGTGGGCGCCGGCGGCCGGATCTACTGGGCGCGGGAGCAGGCGGTTCAGGCGCCCGCATCCGGCGCGGCCCCCGTCCTGGCGGTGGAGGTGCCGCTGGCCGAGATCGCCGAGCCGCTCTTCTTCCTGGACCTGGCGGTGTCCGGCGCCGCCGGGCGGGTGGCTGGGAACCGCTACCTGTTCGCCACGGGGGCGGACCTGCGGCAGATGCTCCGCCAGCCCACCGTCCGCGTGGAGGTGGCCGCGGGCGAGGGCGGGGAGCTGACGCTCACCAACCGGGGGGCGGTGGCCGCCCTCTGCATGCGGCTGGACGACGGCCGCCCGCTGGACGCCCCCGGCTGGGCCTGGTTCAGCGACAACCATTTCCACCTGCTGCCCGGCGAGCGCCGGACGGTGCGGGTGGAGTGGTCCCCCGAGGCCGGGCCGGAGCGGCCGGTGGTCATCAAGGGCTGGAACACGGAGGCGATTCGCCATGGCTGAGGTGCGGGTGCGCGAGGGTGAGATCCGGGTCGGCGACCGGCTGCGGGCGACGGCGCTGCTGGAGGTGCTCCTGCCGGAAGGCGGGGGCGAGCGTGCGCTTCCCGTGCCGATCGGAGCCGGCGCCGGCGGTGTTTCCAGGGCCGAATCCGACGGTGTCCCCGGGGCCGCATCTGGCGCCGTGGCACACAGTACGCTGCTCGTCGTGCGGGGCAGGGCGCACGGGTTCGCGGCCGAGGGCGTCTGGACCCCCCGGGACGGGGAGGACGCCCCCTACTGGGACGTCGACCTCCGCGTCCGCTACGAGGGCGAGGCGCCGCTGGAGGCCGCACTGCGCGTCGGCTTCGACCTGCTGGGGACCGGCCGCCCCACCTGGCTCATCCCCGGCGCCTTCTACAGGGAGAACCGGCTGCCCCACTGCACCCGCATCTACCCCCGGTACGACTTCGCCGGGGGCGACCCGCAGCAGCTGGTCTCTGACCGCTGGGCCTTTCGGGCGGACCGGGCGGCGGTGCCGGCCGTCTTCGCCTGGGACGGCGAGGGCTCCGCGGCCCTGGCCACGGCCGAGACCGGCCCCCTGGGGATCTCCGGGGTGGGTTTCGCGGGCAATGCCGACGGAACGCGGATCTGGCTGGATTTCCCTTACCGGGAGGAGCCCGTCGCATTCCTGGCCCCGGGCACGCCGGGGCCGGCCGACCGCCCGCGCCACCGCTTCGTCCCGGGCGGGGAGGTGGTCCTGCGCTTCAGGGTCTGGATCGGCGGGCCCGAGCCCCACGCCTACGCCCCCTTCGTCCGGCAGCTGTACCGGCTGGACCGGCCGGTCAACCCGCTGCGCCCCTGGATGGGCCTGCGCCGGGCCGCCGAGCTGACCGCCCACGGCCTCCACCGCTGGCACTACAAGCCCGAGCTCGCTATCCTCTGCGAGACCGCCGCCTTCGACCGCGAGGCCGGCGCCCCGGACCGGCCCAACATGCACGTGGGCTGGGTGAGCGGCACGCCGTGGCTCCACGCCCTGCTCGAGTACGGGCGCGCCCAGGGCCGGGCGGAGTACGTGGACGCCGCCGTGGCCGTGATGGACAAGATCGCCTCAGGCCTCGCGCCGGCGGGCATCTTCTGGGGCGAGTGGCGCAGCGGCCGCGGCTGGAGCCAGGGGTGGACCCCCAACAAGGGCTGGGTCCACGCCCGGACCATCGCCGAGGCGGCGCTCTTCACGATCCGCGCCCTCGCGGCGGAGCGGGCCCGGGGGGTGGATCACCCCACCTGGGCAGAGGCCGTGCGGTCGAACCTGGACTACGTCTGCCGCGTCCAGCGGCCCGACGGCGCCCTGGGGGCCTACTACCACGCGGAGACCGGCGAGGTGATGGACTGGGACGGCGCCGGCGGCCTGCTGTGGATCGCCGCGCTGCTGGAGGGTGCGGAGCTCCTGGAGACGGCGGCGGAGGGAGCCCACCAGAACCAGGCCGCGCGGTTCCGGGATGCCGCCCTGCTGGCCGGCCGCTATTACCGGCGCTTCGTGGACGAGGCCTACATCTACGGCGCACCGGAGGATGTGCACCTCTGCCCGACCAGCGAGGACGGCTACAACGCCGTCATCGCCTACGTGCGGCTCTACGAGGAGACCGGGGACCCGGAGTGGCTGGCGGTGGCCCGGCAGGCGGCCGACTGGACGATGACCTTCCGCTGGACCTACAACCTCGCCTTCCCGGAGCACACCATGCTCGCCCAGTTCGACTTCCGCTCCCGGGGCGCAGACCAGGCCTCGCCCTCCAACCAGCACCTGCACAACTACGGCCTCATCGCCCTGCCCGAGATGGTGCGCCTCTGGCGCCACACCGGCGACGACTACTACCTGGAGCGCACCCGGGACAACCTGGCCTGCTTCCTCCAGTTCATCGCCCGGGCCGACGGCGATTTTAACGCCTACAGAGGCATGGTGACCGAGCGCTACTACAACACCAACTGCTTCCAACCCAAGGGGATGCTGCTCACGCTCTCCCACGCCTGGAGCGTGGGCGCCGTGCTCTACGCCGCGCAGGAGGCGGCACGGTACGCGGCCCGCTGGGGGATCGACTTCGGGCTGCCGGAGGAGTAGGAGCGGGACCGGCCGCGATCTGGCGCAACGCGAAGGGGCTGTCCCAAAAGTCATCGAGGATGACTTAGGGACAGCCCCCTTTTCTTTTTGTCTAAATACAAAAGAAGCCGCCCTTCTGTTACAAT
>NZ_JAGGLG010000013.1 GCF_017874315.1 Symbiobacterium terraclitae
CTCGCAAGATGGTCGATTGACTACCTGAAAAACCCAATTCGAACGAAAAGGAACGGGGCCGTCCCAGCAGAGCAACCTGCTTTTGGGACGGCCCCCGGCGACGCCGTTGAAGCGGGTTTTGGCGGGTGGGCGTTCCCCACCCGCTAGGACCTGGCGGACAGGAGAGTCACGATGAGGATCAAGAGAAGCGTGAGGCAGAACAAGTACTCTCAACTCGCCCATGCGAACACCTCCTCTCCTCTCAACGCGGCGTCGCCATATCTGCACAAGGAGAGACCCGTGCAGTGGTTCACGGGTCTCTCCCGTTCCTGAGGCTACTCGCGGTCCACTTGCTCGATCCGCTCACTGGACTGCCGCGTGCGGCGCAAGGCGCTGCGCCGCGCCCAGTGAACCGCCGTTCCCACCGCGCCTGCGGTGATGCAGAAGCCCACGATGAGCACGGCCATGCCCACCTGACCCTCGGGCCCATCGGGTTCTTCGGGTTCAGCGGACGCCCCCTCGTCATCGCCGCTGGAGGTGTCCGGCGGCGTCTCCGCCTGAGCCCCGGGCTCCTCGCTCTGCGCTACGCGCGCCAGGGCGGAGTCCAACAGCCCGTCCAGCTGCGCCGGACTCAGGGCGGCCCCGGCATTGGCGGCCACCCACTCACGGGCCGCCTCCGTCGAGTCGAACGACCGGGGCATCGCGGCCGCCAGGAACGCGGCGATCGCCTCCTGGGTCCGGGCCTGCCACGGATGGCCCTCAAGCGCGGTCTCCATCCAGGGGCGCCAGGTGAGCAGGTGCTCCGGCAGCGCCGGGTCGCCGCCGAACCGGACCGCAGTGCGCAGCATCTGCGCCAGCCGCTCCTCGCTGCGCAGGACCATGACCGGGCGCGGCTCGGCGTACTCCCAGCCCACAGCCGAGTCCTGCAGGAGCTCCAGGTACAGGTCGCGGACCGCAACATCATCCGGATGGTCAGCCAGATACGACTCGACCGCAGCCGTCAGGTCGGGCAGCAGGGCCTCGGCAGCCACGTTCGCCGCCAAGTCCCCGCGCAGGGGGGTATCGGTTCCGACCAGGGCCCAGGTGCCGCTCAGGGCTCGCAGCAGTCTCTCCCGGTCAGCGAGCCCCGCGTCCAACATGGCCCGGATCTCGCGGTCGGTGTCCGGCCAGTACGGGTTCTCCATCACCAGGTGCAGGTCGAAGTCCGGCTCCACGTCCTCCCAGACCCAACGCAGGGCTCCGTCCTCGAGGGTCCAGCCCGGCGTGGTGCCGTGCAGTCTGCCGTCGGCGCGGACGTCCTCTGCGCGGATCGGCTTATCCAACGTCACCACGGCCTCCGCCCGGCCGATGGTACCTGCCCAGTAGGCGCCGGTGCGCAGAACGTAGGACACCCAGAAGGGGGCGTCGTGTGTCCTGCCGTAGGGAAAGACCGGCATCCAGTAGCTGACCACCATCTCCAGCGGCTGGCCGGCCCGGAAGCTGACCGGGTAGACCGCCCAGTCCGCCGGGTCCGCGTCCGGGTTCCGCTTGCCGTACTCAGACTTCCGGATCTCCACGGGCACCTCCTGGCCGTCCACCTCCACCCGCAGGTCCTGGATGTGCCCGCCGAAGATGGACTGCTCAGGGTCGATGACGAACAGGGGGAAGCCCACCAACATCTCCTCGTCGACCTCGGGCTCGAAGCGGAACCAGATGCGGAACTCGCCCACCGCGTTCCAGGTGTAGTAGGGCACCTCGCTCAGGTGGCGGCTCAGGTGGATCTCGATGCGCTCCTCCGCCATCCGGACAGTGGTGGAGTCGATGGGCGTCACGCCCGGTCCCGCCGTCGCCATCGGCGCACTGTCAGCCAGTGCGCGGGGCGCCAGGGCGAGCAGGAGGAGCAGCACGATCGCCAGGCGGCGCAAGTCAAACATCTCCTTCTACACGTGATACCGATGCCGCTAGATGGACGCTCCCGATCCTACATGCGTTCCACAGGATACAGCCAGCCTGCCGGGCGGGGACCGCGCTACGTATCCGTCGGCTCCCTTCGCCGGTCGAACTGGCGCGCACGCCGCCGGGAACTGCGCCATGCCCAGAGCGTCGCCGTGCCGGTCGCACCGAGCGTCAGGCAGAGCCCGACGATCATCATCGCCACGCCACCCGTCGGCTCAGCCGCTCCGCCGGTCGTGGGTTCCTTCGCCTCACCTGCGGCTGCCACGATGGCCGTGGCGCCGCCCTCCGCCTCCTTTGCCGGCGCGGGGAGGCGCACCCGCTCCATGGCCAGCGTCCGCAACGCCGCGGCCTGGTCGGTCGGGAGCGCGTTGCCGGCGTTCGTCGTCACCCACTTCTCGGCGTCGGCGGCCGTGGCGAAAGACGGGGGCATCACGGCGGCGAGGAAGGTGGCGATTGCCTCCTGCGTCTCGGCCTGCCACGGGTAGTCCGTGAGCCCGGGCTGGGTCCAGGGGCGCCAGGCGTGCAGGTATCCCGGCAGTTCGCCCCCGGAGGCAAAGCGAGCCAGCTCGGCCAGGGCGTACGCCAGCCGCTCTTCGCTCAGCAGCGTCAACACCCAGTCCAGGGCCTGTGCGTCGTACCGCCACACCACAGCCGAGTCCTGCAATAGCGCGAGATAATTCTCACGCACCGTGATGTCCTCCGGCTGATCCGCCATGTACGACGTGGCCGCGGCAAGAACATCTGGCAGCAGTGCCTCAGCGGCCTCCTGCGATGTCAGGCCATCCCGCAGGGGGACCGGATCGCCAGACAGGCTGCCCTCGAAGAGTACCCTGGTGGCATGCATCGCCTGCAGGACCCCGTCCCGGTCGGCAACCCCTGCGTCCAGCATGGCGCGTGTGTCGCGATACGTGTCCAGCCAGTACGGGTTCTCCATCAGCAGGTGCAGGTCGAAGTCGGGCTCCACGTCCTCCCAGACCCAGCGCAGGGCCCCTTCCTCCAGCGTCCAGCCGGGGGTCGTGCTGCGCCAGTCCCCGTCGCGGGTGAGGAGGTCCTCTGCGCGGATTGGCGTATCCATGGTCACCACGGCCTCGGCCCGTCCGATCGTACCGGCCCAGTATGCGCCGGTGCGCAGCACGTACGATACCCAGAACGCCGCGGCGAGTCCCTTTCCATAGGGGACCACCGGCATCCGGTAGCTGACCACCATCTCCAGCGGCTGGCCGGCCCGGAAGCTGACGGGAAAGACCGCCCAGTCCGCAGGGTCGGCGTCCAGGTTCTCCTTGCCGTAGGCCGACTCCCGGATCTCCACGGGGACGTCCCGGCCGTCGACCTCGACCCGCAGATCCTCAACCCGGGCGCCATAGACGGAGCGGTCCGGAGCGAAGAAGCTCAGGGGGAAGCCCACCGTCATCTCCTCGTCCACCTCTGGCTCGAACCGGAACCAGATGCGGAACTCGCCCACCGCCGTCCATCCGTAGCGGGACGGGTCGCTGAGGTCGCGGCTTAGGTGGATCTCGATGCGCTCCTCGGCCAGCCGGACAGTGGTCGAGCCCATGGGCTCCACGCCCGGCCCCACGGATGCCAGCGGCGCACTGTTGCCCAGCGCCCGGGGCGCCAGGGCGAGCAGCAGGAGCAGCACGATCGCCAGGCGGCGCACGTCCAACATCCCCTTTTTCACATCGTACCGCCGTTGCCTGGTTGACGATACCGATCTGCGTGGACTTGTCGAGGGGAGCGGTCAGCCCCGTGCACGGCAGGTGCCCCGCCGCCGCACGCCGGCCACTGCCGCGACCGCACACACCAGTAGTACGAATTCTCCCGCAGAGCCGATCAGGCCTGCTCGGCCGTCCCGGCCGGCGTCCGCGCTGTCCATTCCGGGGCCCACGGCGTCCTCAGCCGCTCCCGGGTCCGGCGTCGCGGTGTCGACGGCCGCCGCATGTGCCGGTGACGCCTGAGATCCCGGCGGTGCGGGCCTTGCCTGTGCGGCTGGCGCGGCCGGCGCTGCCTCCGTCGGGAGGACGCGTCCCACCGCAAGGGCGACCAGCCGGTCGACCTGCCCGGGTGCCAGGGCGCCTCCGATGTTGGCCGCCACCCACTCCCGGGCCTCAGACTCGGAACCGAACGACTCGGGCATCACCGCCGCCAGGAAGGAGGTAATCGCCTCCTGCGCCCCGGGGCTCCACCGGTAGCCCTCCAGCGCGTAATGGAGCCACGGGCGCCAGGTACTCAGGTACGACCCTCCGGGGTGTTCCGCCAGATACGACTCGACCGCACCGAGCATGGCGGGCACCAGCGCCGCGGCGGCCTCTACCGGGGCGACGCCGCCGTGCAGGGGCGGGCTGCCCACCTCCCCCGCCTCCAGCAGCATGGCGATATCCCACGTGGCGGCCATGAGCTCGTCGCGGTCGTAGGTACCCGCGTCCAGCGTGGCCCGGACCTCAAGGGCCGTATCGCGCCAGTACGGGTTCTCGATCACGGCGTGCAGGTCGAAACTGGGCTCCACGTCCTCCCAGACCCAGCGCAGGGCCCCGTCTTCCAGCGTCCAGCCGGGGGTCGTGACGCGCCCGCGGTGCTCCTGCACCCGGACGTCCCCCTCCTGGATGGGCCTGTCCATGGTCAGCACCGCCTCCGCCCGGCCGATCGTTCCGGCCCAGTAAGCACCGGTGCGCAGGACGTAGGAGACCCAGAACGGACTGCCGATCTCCCTCCCCTTGCCCCACGGAGAGACCGGCATGGTGTAGCTGACCACCATCTCCAGCGGCTCACCGGCCCGGAAGGTCACCGGGAAGACCGCCCATTGCGGCTGATCGGTGTACGGGTAGTACGCTTCCGGTGGGGACTGCCTGACCTCGGTGGCCACCTCCCGACCGTCGACCGCCACCCGCAGGTTCTGGATGTGCTCCCCGTAGATGTGCTGGTCAGGATCGTAGATGAGGAGCGGGAAGCCGACCGTCATCGCCTCGTCGGCCTCGGGCTCGAACCGGAACCAGATGCGGTACTCGCCCACTGCCTCGCGCCTGAAGTAGGGATACCGGCTCAGGTCGCGGCGCAGGTGGATCTCTATGCGCTCCTCCGCCAGGCGGACAGTCGTCGAGTCCAGGGGCTCCACGTGCGGCCCCACCGCCGCCATGGGCACGGTGTCTCCCAGGCAGGGCGAGGCAGAGGTGAGAAGGACGAGGAGGACGAGCAGGATGCGCCGCAGCGCCAACACCCCCTTCTGCCCGAGATGATACGGTGGCGAAGCGGATGGCTCACCCAGTCCCGGGTGTGGTGATGACCTCCGCACCAAGAGTAACGGGCGAATACTCACAAACGTTACGGAGATCGCTTCTGCCCTGAACAAGGGTCACCAGACGGGTAGTCCCCGGCACGTCACATCCCTGGCGCGGATTATCCTGGCACATGATAGGAAGGCCCGGTGCGCACACACCGGGCCCGGCGATGCTAGCGCAGCCAGAAGAACCAGGCGCCGCCACCCATGATCACGTACAGACCAGCGGGAAGGTCCGCTGGTCTGCACGTGTTCGACTACGGCTCCGCCCCGTACACCACGTGTCCCTCGATGTACGTGGCCACCACGCGGGCCCGCGCCCGGAACGGGTGGTCGCTCCACAGCACGAAGTCGGCGTCCTTCCCCGGCTCCAGCGAGCCCACCCGGTGGGTCACGCCCAGCATCTCGGCGGGGTTCAGGGTCATCGCCCGCAGGGCGCCGGCCTCGCTCATCCCCTCCCGGACCGCCAGGGCGCCCTGGATGCGGTGGTGGGCGATGGGCACGAAGGGGTGGTCCGTCATCAGCGAGACGTGGACGCCGGCCTTCTCCAGGATGCCCGGGTTGCGGAAGGTCATGTTGGCCGTCTCCACCTTGGACCGCCCGCCCAGCATCGGCCCGAGCGTCACGGGGTAGCCCGCCTCCGCCAGGAAGTCGGCCACCATCCAGCCCTCGGTGCAGTGCTCGATGGACAGGTCGATGTCGAACTCCCGGGCGATGCGGACGGCCGTCACGATGTCGTCCGCCCGGTGGGCGTGGAGCCTGAGCGGCACCGCGCGCTCGAGCACGCGGCGGGCCAGCTCCAGTCCCAGGTCCCTTCCTTTTTCCGGGTCGTACTCACGGGCCCGGGCCAGATACTGGCGGATGACCGCCGCCACACCCATGCGGCTGGCCGGCATCCGCTTGTGGTTCTGCCCGTGCAGCCGCTTCGGGTTCTCGCCCAGGGCTCCCTTCAGGCCGGACGGCTGCCGGAGCACCATCTCGTCCGCCGTGCGGCCCCGCGTCTTGATGACCACCATCTCCCCGCCGATGGGATTGCCAGACCCGGGCAGCGTCTGCACGGTCGTCACCCCGGCGGAGCGGGCGTCCGCGAAGGAGACGTGGAACGGGTTGATGGCGTCCAGCGCGCGGACCTGCGCCGTGGTGTTGGCGGTCCACTCGTTGCCGTCGTAGGCGGGCGGGCCGTCGCCCTCGCCCCAGAGGCCCACGTGGGTGTGCGGGTCGACGAAGCCCGGCAGCAGGTGCAGCCCCCGGGCGTCGATGACCCGGGCGTCGGACGGGACCTCCACCCGCCCCACGGCCAGGATCTTCCCGTCCCCGACCAGGAGGGCGGCCCCCTCCATCGGCGGGCTGCTGATGGGGTAGACCGTCGCGCCGGTGATCGCGAGCTTGGCCATCAGCACTCCACCTCCCCGTACGGGCCGTCAGCGCTGCCGTCCCGGTAGACGATCCGGCCCTCCACCATCGTCCAGGCGACCCTGGTCGTCAGCTCCAGCGGGTCGCCGTCCCAGAGCACGAGGTCGGCATCCAGCCCAGGGGCGATGGCCCCGACCCGGTCGGCCACGCCCAGGATCTGCGCCGGCGTCAGCGTCACCGCCCGCAGCGCCTCCTCGGGGGTCAATCCCTCCCGCACCGCCAGGGCAGCGGCGATGTTCAGATAGGGCTCCGGCAGCTCCGGGTGGCCGGTGACGATGGCCGTCGGAACTCCCTGCCGGTGCAGCGCCAGCGGCAGGTGGAAGCCGACTTCCCGGGTCTCCTGGCGCCCGCGGGCCGCCAGCGACGGCCCCGCCGCCACGGTCGCGCCGGCCTCGGCGATGAGGTCCGCCACCAGAAAAGCCTCGGTCGCCCCCAGCAGAGTGATGCGGATGCCGAACTCCCGGCCGATCCGCAGCGCCGTGGCGATGTCGTCGGCGCGGTGGGCCTGCACCAGCAGCGGCAGCTCGCCCCGCAGCACCGGGAGCAGCGCCTCGCAGCGCAGGTCACGCTCCTTTTCCGGCCGGTACTCCTGGGCCTTGACCAGGGCCTCCCGCAGCACGGCGGCGACGCCCATGCGCGTCGCGGGCATCCGCTTCTCGCTGCCGTGGGTGGCCTTGGGCCGCTCGCCCAGGCTTGCGGCGATGCCGGTCGGACGGCGGAGCACCAGGTCGTCGGCCGCCACGGCCCGCCGCAGCTTGACAGCCAGCGCCTCCCCCGCCAGCACATTGCCGCCCCGGGGCACCACGTGCACGGTGGTCACCCCGCCGGACCGGGCCTCCGCAATCCCCCGGTCAAAGGGGTAGATCCCGTCCAGCGCGCGCACGTGGGCGGTGTTGGGGTCTGTGGTCTCCTCGGCGTCGTTGCCTGCCCAGCCGAGCCCCTCGTTGATCAGACCCAGGTGGCTGAACGCGTCCACCAGGCCGGGGGTGAGGGTCCGCCCCCCGGCGTCGATGACCTCCACTCCGTCGGGAACGGCGACCCGGGCCCCGACTGCGGCGATCCTGCCCTGGTCGTCCACCAGGACGGTGCCGGACTCGATCACCCCGTCAGCGACGGTCAGGATCCGGGCGTTGCTGATTGCGCGCACCACGCTCCTCCTCTCGTGCAGCACGTGGTGTATTGATTCTTCGTGGGGTTAACCGTCCCTTCCGCCGTCCCCGAGGTCAAGGGTCGCGCCGGGCGGACCGTCAAGCTGTGCGCCGGCGAGGAGAAGTGCCTCCCGCCGGCGCGAAGCATGGCTCAAGGACCGTGCCAGGCGCCTATCCAGGCGGCACGTTCAACTCCGAGCGTATCAGGGCACGCTGGTGCTCCAGCAGGTCGATCGCCCGCCCGCTGATCTCGTCCAGCTCTTCGTACAGCCTCCTCGCCTCCGGCGAACCGGCTGCGGCATGCTGCATGATCTGCTCCACCACCTGCCGCCGCTCGTGCCCCAGCCGGCGAAGCTCCTCGCCAACCCGTTCCAGATGTTGATGCTCCACAGTCGCACTCCTCGCTTCCGTGCTGTCGTTCCGGTCGGGCGCCCGCAGACACCGACTCCGGTGCTAGTGTGAGCCGACGCTCCCGGCGCGATAGCTGGAAAAGGCCAAGGCGGCAGCGCCGCCTACCCTGCGCTCCGAACCTCAACCCGCTCGTGCCCCCGCGCCATCAGGACGGTCCCCACGACCGCCGTCAGCACCAGCACCACGCCGCTGGCCTGGAAGACGGCCGGGGTGCCGAAGGGCTCCATGACCCAGCCGCTCACCAGGAAGGAGACAGGCTGCAGGCCAACGATCCCCAGGTGCTGCAGACTGAGGACACGCCCGAGCAGATGCGGCGGTGCGTAAACCTGTATGGCCGTTGCCGCCACCACGTTAAGAATGCCCAGCCATAGCCCCGCGCCGGCCAGAACGGCCATCACCGCCACCGCGTGCGGAATCCAGCCGATGGCCGTCCACAGCGCGCCCGCGACCAACCCCAGGGCCATGATCCGGGCGACCTGGCGGCCGTTCCGGCCGAAGGCGCCGCCGAGCACCGCCCCCACGATCTGGCCCAGGCCCGAACTGGCCATCAGAAGGCCCAACCCGCTGGGGTCCATTCCCCGGTCTGCTGCCAGGGCGGGCAGACCCACCTGCAGCGGACCCGGCACGGCAAGGTTCAGCACAGCCGCCAGGGCAATGCAGCCCTGGAGAACGCGGTTGGTCCAGACAACCGCCAGCCCTTCCGCAAAAGCACGGAAGGCGCCTGATGGCTCGGTGCGCTCGGCAGCCTCCCTGCGGCGCGGGAGCAGATGCGCGGCGGCGGCACACAGGGCACATGCTCCGGCCACGACCACGACGGTGGTGGACGTTCCGGCCGCCGTTATCAGTCCTCCGGCCAGCGCCGGCCCGAGGAAGAACGAGAGCATCAGGACGACATGGTTTGCGGCGTTGGCCTGCTGCAGGAACCCGGCCTCGACCAGGTCAGGCAGGATCGACGTGGATGCCGGGATGTACAGCGCAGTCACAAGTCCCATTCCCAGGGCCACAAGCGCGAGGTGGCCCAGCGTGAGCCCTCCTGCCCGCAGCAACAGGGCCACCGGCACCAGGAGCAGGGCAAAGGCGTAACCCGTGCCGATGACGAGGTTCCGGGGGTGGAGGCGGTCCGCCAGGACCCCACCCACAGGCAGCAGCACGGCGCGGGGAATCGTGGTCATCATGAGGAGGGTGCCCAGCGCCAGCGTGGACCCCGTGAGGTCCAGCACGAGCCAGGACTGCAGCACAGTGTAGATCTGGACGCTCACCATCGCGACCATCTTCGCAGCCAGGAGAATCAACAGGTGCTTTGAACGTGTCCACCGGGTCAGGGCGCCCATCGCATCACTCACCTCTCACACGATCTGAACACCGGCAGCGATAGAACGCCTTCATCTACAATCGCAGCTACAAAGTATCTTATCTATTTGCACGTTTTGTTGGATGCCAGTGGCAGGTGGGCTGCCCAGCGCTTACCGCTGCCATTCTGCACGCGTCACTGAATGTGTGACGTGCGGCGGCTCCCATCCCCCGTCAACCGCAGCGCACCAGACGGCATAACAGGAAGGCCTTCTCCGTCGACAGAAATAGCGGCGGTGTCAGGAATGGGCCTGCCTGCCGGAGATGACGAGACTGGAGGAGGAAGCCCGCTGTGTTCCGGGTGGAAGGCGAACTCGTGGGCAACTGCCCCGGCGCGGCCGTGTTCCAGGTCGGGGCGTTTCCGGGCCCCCGCATCGCAGGGCAGCCCGCTGCAATGGTGACACTGGGCTGCACCGGGCACTTCAGCTTTGACGTTCCCGACGGGTCCTGGTACGTCCACGCCGTGGGCGGCATCGCCGACGACAGGGGGATCCTGAACGGGCTGGGCTGGGGCAGCCACGGGGGCATCTACGGCTTCGGCCGCCCCGTCACGCCGGGAGAGCCGGTGCGTATCCACGTCAGCCCCCTCTGGCGCGACCTGACCCACCTCCCGCTCATCCGCGGGGCGATGCTCTCCGACGACCAGTGGCAGGCCATCCACCGCGCGATGGCCCGCCTGCACGAGGATCTGGGCAGCAACATCGAGGGCGACCTGGACCGGGCCGCCTCCCTGGCCCGGACGCGGCTGAGCGCGCTGTTCCGGCGGGGCGTGGGCGTCACCATGGAGGAGTACCGCACGCGCGCCCGGCTCGAGGCCGCCAAGGCCCTGCTGGTCCTCTCGGACGCTGCCGTCCACGACATCGCACTGGAGGTCGGCTACAGCACCCCGGCACAGCTCCGCCGCATGTTCCTGCGCTACCTGGGCGTCACGCCGGGTGAGTTCCGGCGCCAGGCGCAGGCCGTGTCGGAGGCCTGGCAAGGGGCAGACGGACAGTCAGGAGCCGAATCGGACGAGTCGCCGGCCGCGCGGCAGGCTGTACGCCGCTACAGCCTGACGAGCGCCCTCTCCCGCTGGCTCACGCCGCCCCGGGCGGGCACCGTGCGGGGCGAGGTGCTCTACCGGGGCGAACACTCCGGCCGGGCGCTCTACATCGGCCTCTTTCCCAACCCGGTTCCCGACGCCTACCCCGCGGCATGGACGGCCCTGCCGGCCCCAGGGCCCTTCACCCTGCGCCGCGTGCCCGAAGGGCGCTACTACGTGCTGGCCGCCTACCTCGCCGCCCGCATGCTCTACCCGGGTGACCTCTCTTCGGGATTCGCCTACGGCGGCTACGGCGACGTCGACACGACAGGCGACCTCGCGAACTGGCACCCGATGCCGGTGACGGTACGGGCCGGCGACGAGGTCGCGGGGCTGCGGATCGAGCTGGTGGACGGCGAGGCCATCCGCCGGTTCGGCGGGAACTGGCTGCGCAGCTTCCTGCCGGATGGAAGATAATGGCAGTACATGGCGAACCTCCTCGCTGGACGAGTCTTTTTAAGATATGGAGTAACCGGATTCGTCTAGGGAGGGACGCACTTGGAGGCAGTAGAGACGCAGGTGTTGGTTGCAGCCCAGCAGGACGTGGTCTGGTGGGCCTGGACCCGCGCGGAGCGCATCACGCAGTGGTTTGCGCCGGCGGCCCGCATCGAGCCGCACCCCGGAGGGGCATTCGAACTGTTCTTCAACCCGGCGGACCGCACCCGCGACTGCACGGCGGGCTGCACCTTCACCGCGGTGGAGCCCATGACCCGCCTGGGATTCACCTGGAAGGGGCCCGACCAGTTCGCCGCGGTGATGAACGACCCCGACCGCCTCACGACCGTCTCGGTGACCTTCGAGCCCGCCGAGGGCGGCACCCGAGTGACGGTGACACATACCGGCTGGGGCGAGGGCGAGGCCTGGGCCGAGGCCCGGAACTGGCACGTCATGGCCTGGCGGCACGTCCTGGACAGCCTGAAGGGCGCGCTGGAGTCCGGCAAGGGCGACCTCTGCTGCGCCCCGCCTGAGCACGCCGACGACTAGGGAGTGTACCAAATGCGCCGGCGGGGGATCCCCCCGCCGGCGCAACCTGTTCCTATGGCATGCTACTCGACGACCAGCGGGAAGCGGGCGGTGAGCTCCTGCACCTCCGCCTTCACCCGCTCCAGGACGGCCTCGTCGCTGCGGTGCGTGATCGCCCGGTCGATCAGGTCGGCGATCTGCACCATCTCGGCCTCCTTGAGCCCCCGGGTCGTCATGGCCGGGGTGCCGATGCGGATGCCGCTGGTGACCATCGGCTTCTCCGGGTCGTTGGGGATGGCGTTCTTGTTCACCGTGATCGACACCCGGTCGAGCAGCTTCTCGGCGTCGCGGCCCGTGATCCCCTTGGGCCGCAGGTCCACCAGCATCAGGTGGTTGTCCGTGCCGCCGGTGACCAGCCGGTAGCCCCGCTCGACGAGGGCGGCCGCCAGGGCCTTGGCGTTCTTGACCACCTGGCCGCAGTACTCCTTGTAGGCCGGGTCGGAGAGCTGCTTGAACGCCACGGCCTTCGCGGCGACGATGTGCATCAGCGGGCCGCCCTGGATGCCCGGGAAGACCGCCTTGTCGATGTCCTTGGCGAACTCCTGCTTGCACAGGATGGCGCCGCCCCGCGGGCCCCGCAGGGTCTTGTGGGTGGTGGTGGTGACGATGTGGGCGTGCTCCACCGGGTTCGGGTAGTAGCCCGTGGCCGCCAGGCCGGCGAAGTGCGCCATGTCCACCATCAGCAGGGCGCCGACCTCATCGGCGATCTCCCGGAACCGCTTGAAGTCCAGCACCCGCGGATAGGCCGAGTAGCCCGCCACGATGATCTTCGGCCGGTGCTGCCGGGCCAGCTCCGCCACCGCGTCCATGTTGACCCGCTCCGTCTCGGGGTCCAGGCCGTAGGGGACGAAGTTGTAGGTCCTGCCGCTGAAGTTCACCGGCGAACCGTGGGTCAGGTGGCCGCCCTGGGCGAGGTTCATGCCCAGCACCGTGTCGCCGGGCTGCAGGAAGGCGAAGTAGACCGCCGTGTTGGCGTTGGCCCCCGAGTGGGGCTGCACGTTGGCGTGCTCGGCGCCGAAGGCCGCCTTCAGCCGCTCCCGGGCGATGTTCTCCACGACGTCCACGTACTCGCAGCCGCCGTAGTACCGCTTGCCGGGGTAGCCCTCCGCGTACTTGTTGGTCAGCACGCTGCCCGCAGCTTCAAGCACCGCCGTTGGTACGAAGTTCTCGGATGCGATCAGCTCGATGTTCCGCTGCTGCCGCTGGACCTCCTGCTGGATCACCGCATACACTTCCGGGTCGTACCGCTTCAGCGCGTCCATAACCGTGAGCCGCCCCCTGCACCTATTTTTTTATGTTCCAATTGTCACTTCCGTATTTCGTCGCGACAAGCGTTTCTGCCTCTTTTTCTTCTGCCAATGTGAGGGATCCGCTGGTCAACCTCAGGCCGAGGGCACGGGCGAAGCCGGCCGTGAAGGCGTCCCGGGCCTCCGCGTAGCCGACCTCCCGCCCCAGGGCCTCGCGGAGCGTGGTCGCCTTGCTCCGGAACCGGGCCATCAGCCGCTCGGCCGGCGCGCCCTCGGGCAGGCGCATCAGGCGGAAGAGCAGCGGTACGTCCACGTCCAGCAGGATCGACCCGTGCTGCAGGATCACGCCGTCCCGGCGGGTCTGGGCCGACCCGGCCAGCTTCCGGCCGCCGACCTGCAGCTCGTAGGCCGAGGCCGTGTCGAAGCAGGCGGTGTGGAAGCCGCCGGGGTCCGCCCGGCGCGGGTCGCGCTCGCCGCCGGAGAGCTCAGCCGCCACGCCCAGCTCGGCCAGGCCGGCCAGCAGCCCCCGGGAGATCTCGCGGTAGGTCTCGATCACCCCGCCGGGGAGCAGCTCCTCCCGCACCACCACGGAATAGGTCAGCTCCATGTGGTGGAAGATCAGCCGGCCGCCGGTGGGACGCCGCACGTAGCCGTAGCCGCTGGCCCGCACCGCGTCCAGGTCGACCTCCTTCAGCATCGACTGGAAGTAGCCGATGGAGACCGCCGGCGGCGCCCAGCCGTAGAAGCGCAGGGTCGGCGGTACCTCGCCCCGGGCGTGGGCCCGGGCGATGGCCTCGTCGATCGCCATGTTCTCCGGCCCCGGCCGGTGGCCGGTGTCCAGCAGCCGCCAGTTCTTCTCCGCCAACGCCATAGACCACGTCTCCGTTTCAGGGGGATCCCCTTCCGTCATGCTACGCAGCGGGGGACCGCCGGGATGCGCCCGCAGGGGCAACCGGCCGTTCCGCATGGAAACGGGGTGGGGCGTGCACGACAGCACCCCCACCCCGAGTCCTGACCAGCCATGCCTGGTCCCCTCCCGGGCCGGGAGGGTTACCGGATCAGCACTGCTCCCGCTTGTAGCGCAGGTTCGGCCGCCGGGCAGCCAGCGCCTCGTCCAGCCGCCCCACCGGGGTCTTGTGGGGCGCCGCCTTCACGTGCTCCGGGTTGGACCGGGCCTCGTCGTGGATGCGGATCATCGCGTCGATGAACCGGTCGAGGGTCGCCTTGTCCTCGGTCTCGGTCGGCTCGATCATCAGCGCCTCCTCCACGATCAGCGGGAAGTAGATCGTGGGCGGGTGCACGCCCTCGTCCAGCAGCCGCTTGGCCACGTCCAACGTCTTCACGCCGGTCTCCTGCTTGAGGGTCCGGGCCGCGAGGACGCACTCGTGCATGCAGTAGCGGTCCACGAACACGTCGTAGTACTTCTTCAGGTGCGCCATCACGTAGTTGGCGTTGAGGACCGCGTACTCCGAGACTTCCTTCAGCGCCGGGCCGTGGGCCAGCACGTAGGCGTAGGCCCTGACCACCACGCCGAAGTTGCCCCAGAAGGCGTGCAGCTTGCCGATGGACTGCGGGCGGTCCCAGTCCAGGACGTACCGGTCGCCCTGCTGCTCCACCACCGGCACCGGCAGGAAGGGCACCAGGTGGGACTTGACGCCCACCGGGCCGCTGCCGGGGCCGCCGCCGCCGTGCGGGGTCGAGAAGGTCTTGTGCAGGTTGATGTGGACGACGTCGAAGCCCATGTCGCCCGGCCGGGCATAGCCCATGATGGCGTTCAGGTTCGCGCCGTCGTAGTAGCAGAGCCCGCCCGCCTCGTGGACGATCTCGGTGATCTCCTTCACGTGCGGGTCGAAGAGCCCCAGGGTGGACGGGTTGGTCATCATCAGGGCGGCGGTCTTCGGGCCGACCGTCTGCCGCAGGGACTCGAGGTCGATGGAGCCGTCGGGCATCGACTTCACCGGGACCACCCGGTAGCCCGCCATGGCGGCGGTGGCCGGGTTGGTGCCGTGGGCCGAGTCTGGCACGATGACCTCGTTCCGCTCGCCCTCGCCCCGCGCCTCATGGTAGGCCCGGATCAGCAGGATGCCGGTCAGCTCGCCCTGGGCGCCGGCGGCGGGCTGGAAGGTCATCCGGTCCATGCCGGTGACCTCGCAGAGCCACCGCTCCAGGGTGTGCAGCAACTTCAGGTTGCCCTGCACCGTCTCGGCCGGCTGCATGGGGTGGGTGAGGGCGAAGCCCGGGATGCGGGCTGCCTCCTCGTTTACCTTCGGGTTGTACTTCATCGTGCAGGAGCCCAGGGGGTAGAAGTCCACGTCCACCCCGTGGTTGAGCCGGCTCAGCTGGGTGAAGTGGCGGACGACCTCGACCTCCGAGAGCTCGGGCAGGGCCGGGGGCACCTGGCGGAGCAGGTCCGCCGGAATCGCCTCGGAGATCTCCACGGCCGGCACGTCCGGCGCGGGGAACGTCACCGCCCGCTTGCCCGGGGTCGACTGTTCGAAGAGCAGCGGTACCAGGGCCATCCTACTTCACCTCCCCGAGCGCAGCCACGAGGCGGTCGATCTCCGCCCGGGTCCGCTTTTCGGTGACCGCCAGTGTGACGGCGCCGGCCGCCCCGTCCAGGAGCTCCGGATAGGCCGCACCGGCGTCGATGCCGCCCAGGATCTTGTGGCCCAGCAGGTGCCGGCTGACCGCCTGCGCCGGTGCGGGGGCGAGCACGGTGAACTCCTTGAAGAACGGTGCGCTGCCCGCCAGCCGCCAGCCGGGCAGGGCCGCGATCTGCTGCGCCGCGTAGTGCGCCTTCTGCAGCGAGAGGTTGGCCACCTCGCGCAGCCCCTCCTTGCCGACGAGGGCCAGGTAGACCGTGGCCGCCAGGGCGATGAGCGCCTGGTTGGTGCAGATGTTGGAGGTGGCCTTCTCGCGGCGGATGTGCTGCTCGCGCGCCTGCATGGTCAGCACGAAGCCGCGCTGGCCGCGGTTGTCCACCGTGGCGCCGGCGATGCGGCCGGGCATCTTGCGGGCGAAGCGCTCCCGGGTGGCCAGGATGCCCAGGTAGGGCCCGCCGTAGGAGAGGGGAACGCCGAGCCCCTGGCCCTCCGCGACGACGATGTCCGCGCCGTAGTGGCCCGGCGCCTCGAGCAGGCCCAGGGAGACCGGGTCGACGGCCACCACGAAGAGGCCGCTCATCCGGTGCACGATCGCCTCGATCTGCCGCACCTGCTCCAGGTAGCCCAGGTAGTTGGGGGTCTGCAGCAGCAGTCCGCCGACCTCGTCGGTCATCAGCGCCTCAAGGCGGTTCAGGTCCAGCGTCACGCCGTCCAGCGGCACCTCGATCAGCTCGACGCCGACGCCGTGCATGTAGGTCTCCACCACCCGCCGGTAGTGCGGGTGGACCGACCGGGCGACCAGGAGCTTCGACCGGCCGGTCTGGTTGACCACCATGCCGGCGGCCTCCGCCAGGGCCGAGGCGCCGTCGTACATGGAGGCATTGGAGAGGTCCATGCCGGTCAGCTCGCACATCAGGGACTGGTACTCGTAGATCGCCTGCAGCACGCCCTGGGAGATCTCAGGCTGGTACGGGGTGTAGGCCGTGAGGAACTCGCCGCGGCGGAGCACCGCGTCGACTGCGGCGGGCACGTAGTGGTCGTACGCGCCGCCGCCCAGGAAGCAGGCGTACTCCGCCGTGTCGGCGTTCTGCGCGGCCAGCTCCCGCAGGTGGGCCAGGATCTCCATCTCGGTCAGGGCCGGGGGCAGGTCCAGTGGCCGGTTCAGGCGTACCTCTGCCGGGATGTTGGCAGCGAAGAGCTCCTCGGTGGAACTGACGCCGATATCCCGCAGCATGGCCGCCTTGTCGGCCTGCGTAATCGGGATGTAGCGCATCTAGCCCTCCTTGGTGAACGCCTCGTAGCCCGCCGCGTCCAGCAGGCTGTCCAGCTCGGCCGGATTGGCGATCTCGATCTTCAGAATCCAGCCCTCGCCGTAGGGATCCTGGTTGATCAGCTCCGGCGAGCCCTCCAGCTTGGTGTTGACCTCGACCACCTTGCCGCTGACCGGGATGTACAGGTCGGAGACGGTCTTCACGCTCTCCACCACGCCGAACTGCTCGTTCTGCTTCAGCTCGCGGCCCACCTCGGGCAGCTCGACGAAGACCACGTCGCCCAGCTGGTCCTGGGCGAACCAGGTGATGCCCACCACGCCGACGTTGCCCTCAACCCGGATCCACTCGTGCTCCTTCGTGTACTTCAGATCCGCCGGAACGTTCGCCATCGTGCGCGTCCTCCTCGTGCCACGTTTTTCGACATGCCGCCTAGCGCTTGTGCGGCGAGCGGTAGAACGGGGTCTCGACGACCCGCGCCTTCAGCGCCCGGCCGCGGATGATGACCTCCACCTCGGTGCCCACTTCGCTGTGCTCCACGGGCACGTAGGCGAGGCCGATGTTCTTCTCCAGGGTGGGCGAGAAGCTGCCCGTGGTCACCTCGCCGACCGTCTGGCCGCCCACGGCCACCGGATAGCCCTGCCGGGGGATGCCGCGGTCGATCATCTCAATACCCACCAGCTTGCGGGTAAGCCCCCGCTCCTTGATCTGCGCCAGGGCCTCCCGCCCGATGAAGTCCACGCCCTTCTTCAGTTTCACGGCGAAGCCCAGGCCCGCCTCCAGCGGGTTGTGCTGGTCGCTGATCTCGTGGCCGTAGAGCGGAAGCTTGGCCTCAAACCGGAGCGTGTCCCGGGCGCCCAGGCCGCAGGGCAGGAGCCCCTCGTCCTCGCCCGCCTCCAGGAGCGCCTCCCAGAGGGCAGCAGCATCCCCGGCCTTCACGTAGATCTCGAAGCCGTCCTCGCCGGTGTAGCCCGTGCGGGAGAGCACCAGGGTCGGCACGCCGGCCACCGTCACGCCCATCTTGTGGGTGAACGGGGCCATCTCAGAGAGCACCGCACCCGGCGCCAACGGCTGGAGGATCTCCTCCGCCTTCGGCCCCTGCAGGGCGAGCAGGGCGATCTCGTCCGACCGGTTGACCAGCTCCAGGTTCCTGAGCCCAGCCCGCTCCCGGGCGACGTTGATCCACTCCCAGTCCTTCTGGGTGTTGCCGGCGTTGACCACCAGCCAGTACCGGTGCTCGCCGAGCCGGTAGACCAGGATATCGTCGACTACGGTGCCGTTCTCGTAGCACATCAGCGAGTACTGGACCTCGCCGACGGCAAGCTTCGCCGCGTTGTTGGTGCTGACCAGCTGGATCAGGTCAAGCGCCTGCGGACCCGAAATCTCGAACTCGCCCATGTGGGAGACGTCGAAGAGGCCGGCCGCCTGCCGGACGGCCCGGTGCTCCTCGATCACGCCGGCGTACTGCACCGGCATCTCCCAGCCGCCGAAGGGCACCATGCGCGCGCCGAGCTTCTGGTGCAACTCGTAGAGGGGCGTCCGCTTCAGTGATTCGTTCACCACCACACCTCGCTTTCACCTTGCTTAGTCTTACCAGCCAATGGGCGGCACTACTCCGCTTCCGGGGCGGCAAAAGGGGGACAGACCCGACACCCGGGCCCGTGCCCGCTGTGCGCCCTGTCCCCCGGAGGTTCAGAGTCCGTCCGGACCCGGTCGCCGCTGCCTGAGAGATTCTGCCCGCCCCCAGCCAGACCGGGCATTGCTCCTTCGGCGCCCTCCTCAGGGGAGGGTCTCTTCCGAGTCCATCATCCGTCTTTATGGGGATTGTCGGCAACAGTATTCCCTACGAAGACCCAAAAATCCTCCTCGGTGGACACCGCCAACCGGTCACCCGGACGGGTCTCCCCGGACGCCCCGGCGGGCAGCTCCAGCACCGCCCGCGCACCGGGAACCGCCGGGCTGATTCGCCACGGCGGGAACGACGCGAGGACGCGCAGGACCCGCCCTTCCCGGTCCAGGAAGAGCAGGTCGATCGGAAATCGCATGAAGTGGGTGTGCACCTGGCGGCAGGGCTCCAGCCAGAGCCCCTCGCCGGGGGCGAGGGCGGGGCGGAACATCAGGCCCAGGAGGCGCAAGCGAAAGGTATCAGCCCGGCGAATGCGGTCGCCCAGGACGAGGCCCCGGTTGAGGTTGCGGACAATCATCGTACGGCACACCCCATGGTCTCCCCTCTAGAGCCGCATGAGCCAGGCCTTCGGCTCGTACCGCGTCACGTCGTTCACCACTTCCGCCCGGATGGTGTTCACCACGGCCCAGACCTCCGTGACCCAGAAGGGCGCGTCGCGGATGGCGAAGCGCCGGTCTGCCTCGGAAGGGGCGTGGAGCGACAGGCGCCACTCGCTCTCCACCTGCCGCACCACCGCGGCGACGGTCCTGGTGGATTCGTCCACCCCCACAAGGTAGGTCGCGGCGGCGGAACCCTCCGGCGACCAGTCGACCTCCCCCGACCCGCTACGGCAACCAGCCGGGATGGGGACCACCTGTTCACGCCCGGTCGCCACGTGGCGGATGCGGACTGCCGCCCAGGGAGGCATGTCCGGTCCCCATCACCGGCGCAACAGGGCGAACCCGACCGCCATCGCTCCCGCAAGGCCGAAGGAGCTCAGGATGATGACGAAACGGTGGCGCGAGATCGTGTCATCCCGCACGCGGCACCAGATCCAGGCGAGCCACCCCGCCCCCAGGATGACGGGAATGTCCAGGGGAAACCCCCTGAGCGAGACCAGGTCCGGCCACAGTCCGTGAACCGCGAGGTCGGCCACCAGGAGCCAGGCCATCACCCTGTAGCCGAGGTTGCCTGCCGCGTTGTCGACGGCCACCGTGCGCTCATCAACATCGGGCTTTTTCATCACCTGTCACCTCCTCCAGGTAGAACAGTTCCGTAACCGCCTTCCCCAGGCAACGGGCCAGCACGAAGGCCAGGAGCGTGGAGGGGACGTACTGGCAGTTTTCGATGGCGCTGATGGTCTGCCGCGTGACGCCGGCCATGTCTGCCAGCTCCTGTTGCGACAGATGCTGCTCGATCCGCGCGGCGCGCAGGCGGTTGCGCAGTTCATACTTCGCCACGATCTCATCCTTCGCCACGATCTCATCACCCTTCGTGGCAATTGTACGAGAATCCAGCCGGAATGTAAAGTATACCGGACATAGTTCGGCAGAAAATCCCACTGACCTGGCGAACGAAGGGGTGTCCGGTCCACCCCTCCGCTCTCGTGGGCGGACCGGACCACACGCAGGCCCCGGTGAACTCAACAGACCCCGGGCACTCGGCGCTGGCGTGTCTGGCAGAACACCACACAGGCACCGGTATCAGCATCGCAACCTCCCGGCCGGCGTGATCAGACGAGGGCCGAGCACCGCGCGTGCTCGGCCCCCGTGCTTCCTACCCGCCGGGCCGCCAGATCGCCGGCTTGCCCAGGCTGCGCGCCCCGTCCCACTGAACCGTGACCACGCCGCCCGGCGGCACCTGCCAGTCCCAGAGGCCCGTGCCGGTCAGGTGGGCGAGCAGCGTGCGGATCACCCCGCCGTGCGTCACCACGACGGCGCCATCGCGCCGGGGAAGGGCTGCGAGGGCACGGCGGCGCAGCGACGATACGCTCTCCCCGCCGGGAGGAGACGCCCGCTCCGGGTCGGCCATCCAGGCCGCGAGCTCACCCGGCCACCGCCGGGCGATCTCATGGTGGGTCAGCCCGGAGAAGCGGCCGAAGTCGAGCTCCCGCAGCCGGGGGTCGGGCACAGGCGTAAGGCCCGTGGCCTCCCCGATGCGCCCGGCCGTCTGCAGGCACCGCTGGAGGTCGCTTGTGCGGATGCACGTGACGGGACACCGGCTCAGGTACCTGGCGGCCAGCCTGGCCTGGGCCTCCCCCGCCCTGCTCAGCGGGTGCTCCCCCCAGCCGATATAGCGCCCCTCGGCGTTGGCGGCCGTCTCTCCGTGGCGGACAAGGTACAGCGTGAACCTCACGGTCTGGCCACCTCCTCTGCGACGCGGCGCAGGTGGGCCACCAGCCGCTCGTGCTCCGCACGGGTGCGCACGGCCAGCCGCATGTGGAACGCGCTGAGCCCGGCGAAGGAGCGGCAGTCCCGGATGAGGATCCCCAGCGGCCCCAGGCGCTCCTGGATCTCATGTGCCGGAAGGGGGGCGCGCACCAGCACGAAGTTGGCCGATGGCGGGTAGACGACAAAGCCCGGCAGGCTGGCGAGTTCCCCGGCCAGGTAGGCCCGCTCCTCCCGCACCCAGCGCCGGGTGCGTGCCGCGTACTCCCGATCGTGCAGTGCCTCAAGCGCCGCGGCCTGGGCCGGGCCGCTCACGCTCCACGGATCCCGGGCCGCATCCAGCGCGGCCACCATCCACGGCGGGGCCACCGCGTAGCCCACGCGCAGGCCGGGCAGGGCGTAGAACTTCGTCAGGGAGCGGACGACGACAAGATTCCGCCGCTCCGCCACCCAGGGGATCACTGACCCCGCCTCGCCGGCGTCGGTCAGGTCGACGAACGCCTCGTCCACCAGCAGGGTCGCCCTGGTCCGCTCCGCCATCCGGAGCAACCCGGCCGGCGTGAACAGGTGGCCGGTGGGGTTGTGCGGATTGCAGACGATCCACCAGTCCCCACGCCCCACACCGGGCGGCGGCTCCGTGCGGTCGTGGGCGACGGGAACCGGGCGCGCCCCGGCAGCGCGCGCCGCCCGTTCGTACTCGGCAAAGCCCGGCTGCGGGACGGCCACCCGACACCCCCGTGCGAGCCGGAGCAGCAGATAGATCACCTCAGCCGCGCCGTTGCCCACCAGGACCATCGGCTCCTGCACCCTGTGTCGCCCGGCCAGGGCCGCCCGCAGGCGGCGGGCGAAGGGCTCGGGGTAGTGTGCGATGCCAGACAGGGCCCCCTGCGCGGCAGCGACCGCCCGGGGCGGCGGCCCCAGCGGGTTGATGTTGGCGCTGAAGTCGAGGAAGCCCCCGGACGGCTCGGCCCAGCGCGCCCGGGCCGCCTCGAGGTCCCCGCCGTGCAGGGGAGGCCTCTCGACCATCAACCCACCTCCCCCGCAGCCACGCCGAAGCAGGCCAGCGCGGCCAGCTCGGCCAGCTCGCAGAGCGCCCCGTAGGTGTCCCCCGTCTGGCCGCCGAGCCGCCGGGCCAGCCACCCTCCACAGCCGAAGCAGACCCCCAGCGCCGCCACCCATGCGCCCAGCCCCCGCAGCGCGGCGGTGAGGGCCCCCGACGGCGCAGCCGCGGCGAGGCCGTGCGGCAGGGTCAGTTCCGGCGCAGCCGCGGCCAGGACGCGCTGCAGCTCCACCGCAGCTGCAGGCAGGGCCAGAGCCAGCGCCAGCCCGCTGAGCAGGGCCGCAGCCGCCTGTGGCCGCCCCACGTGCCGGACATAGGCAGAGCCCAGTCCCCAGGAACGGGCCGGCGGCCATTGCACGGCCGCGAGCGGCATCACCATCCGCCCCAGGGCAGGGGCGACCAGCAACGCCGGGGCTGCCCGGCCCGGGTCCAGCTCCAGGAGGAGGGCGACCCGCAGCAGCAGGGCGAGCGCCCCGGCCGTCACCCCCATCGCCCCGACGCGGGAGTCCTTCATGATCTCGAGCATTCGCTCCCGGTCGCGGCCGGAGAGCACGCCGTCGGCAGTATCCATGAGGCCGTCCAGGTGGAGCGCCCCCGAGGCCCAGAGGCCGGCGCCGGCCGCCGCGACCGCCGCCACGGCCGGACCGAACAGCGCCCGCCCCGCCAGGTAGGCGACGAGGCCGGCGGCGCCCACCAGCAGCCCGACCAGCGGGAACAGGCCCGCTGCCCGGCCGAGGTCCCGCATGGGGTCGTCAGTGACCACGCGGCCTGTCGGAAACCGGGTGAGAAACGCAAGTGCGATGCGCACCAGGCCACCTCCTACGCAATCTTCCACAGCGCCAGGGCTCCCAGGCCGGTCCCCAGCACCGTCGCCAGCCACATCCACCGCACCGCGCGGGGGATGTCCTCCGGCTCCAGCGGACGGCGCGGGTCGCCCATGTAGGCCCGCCGCTCGGGCACCCCGCCGTAGGAATTGAGCCCGCCCAGCCGCACCCCGAGCAGGCCGGCCATCGCCGCCTCGGGCCAGCCGCTGTTGGGGCTGGGGTGCAGCCGGGCGTCCCGCAGGGCGATGCCGAGCGCACCCGGCGAGAGCCCTGCCAGTGCGAGCAGCAGGGCGCTCAGCCGGGCCGGCGCCAGGTTCGCCAGGGCGTCCAGCCGGGCGGAGGCCCAGCCGAACTCCCGGTACCGCTCGTCCCGGTGGCCCACCATGGAGTCCAGGGTGTTGACCGCCTTGTAGGCCATGGCCAGCGGCGCACCGCCGATCAGCCCCCAGAAGAGCGGTGCGATCACCCCGTCGCAGGTGGACTCCGCCACGGTCTCCACCGCCGCCCGGGTGACCTCGACGGCGTCCAGCGCCTCGGTGTCCCGCCCCACGATCAGCCCCACCCGCCGCCTCGCCCCGGCCAGATCCCCTGCCCCCAGGGGCCGGTAGACCGCCAGGGCGTGCTCGGCCAGAGAGCGGGCGGCCAGGCACGTGCTGAACAGCCAGGCCTCCGCGGCCAGCCCGAGCCAGGGGTGTACGCCGGCGGCCAGGCGGATGAGGAGCCAGGTGCATCCCCAGGAGGCCAGCGGCAGCAGCAGGGCGAGGACCGTCCCGCCAGCCCTGAGCGGCAGCCGCGTGGAGCGCAGCCACCGCTCGCCCGGGCGGACAACCCGGCCCATCAGCACCACCGGGTGGGGCAGCCAGGCGGGGTCGCCCACGGCCGCATCCAGCGCGAGGGCGATCAGCGGCAGGAACCAGGGAACTCCCTGCACCATCCGCCCCCCCTCCGTTATGGGATCACCGCCCCGATCTGCCTCAGGTCGACGGCGATGCCGGCGATGCAGGCCCAGACCTGCTCCGCCTCCCGCGCCAGCCACTGGTTCAGCCGTCCCTGGGCGTCGCGGAAGAGTCGCCCGAGCCGGTGCTCAGGCACCACCCCCGCCCCGACCTCGTTCGTCACCGCGATCAGCACGAGCCCGCGCTCCTGTGCCAGGCGGAGCAGCTGCGTCAGCTCCCGCCTCGCCCGCTCCTCGAACCCCTCCTCCGCCTGGAGCAGGTGGTTGGAGAGGAGCATGGTGACGCAGTCCAGGAGCACGGCGTCCGCCGGCTCTGCGTCCAGGGCCGGGGCCAGCGCAGCGCCCGGCGAGAACAGCTCCTCCACTGTACGCCAGTGGGCGGGGCGGTCCGCCCGGTGCCTGGCGATCCGCTGAGCCATCTCGGCGTCGCCCGGCTGCGCGGTGGCCAGGTAGACGACCCGCCGGTGCGCCGAGGCCAGGCGCTCAGCCCACCGGCTCTTCCCGCTCCGGGCGCCGCCCATCACCAGGATCAGTCCTGCCATCCCGTAGGCACGCTCCCTTCCGATGGGGGCTCCCCGGCCGGTCACCGGCCGAACAGCTCCGGGTGGATGTGCCGGGCGAACCACCGGAGCCCCTGGATCAGGCGGGGTCCGGGACGCACCACGATGTTCTCGTCGGGCAGCCCCAGCACCCGGCCCTCCCGCACCGCGGTGATCGATTCCCAGCCCGCCCTTTGCCGGGCCTCCTGGGCAGCCCCCTCCGAGCGGGCGACGATGATGTCGGGATCCGCGGCCACCAACTCCTCCAGCGAGATGGCGGGCCAGGGCTCGCCGGCGAAGGCGGCTGCATTCGTGCCGCCGGCGATGCGGATCATGTCGTCGATGAAGGAGCCAGGCCCTGCCGTGATGATCGGGTCATACCAGACCTCGTAGAAGACGACGGGCCGGGTGGCCGCGGTGGCGGCCTTCTCCTCGATCGCCCTGACCTCGCGCTGCATCTCCGCCACCAGCCGCTCGGCCGCCTCCTGCGCGTTCACCACCCGGCCCAGCATGAGGATGCCGTCGTAGAGCTCGGCGAAGTTGGCCGGGTCCAGCACGAGCGTGGTCAGGCCGTACGCGTTCTCCAGCCTCTCCCGGGCCTCCACGGAGCCGCCGGTGAGCAGGATCAGGTCGGGCTCGAGAGCGATGATCTTCTCGTAATCAGGCGGGTAGAAGCCGCCGATGGACTCGATCTCCCCGGCCTCGGGCGGGTAGTCGTCCCAGTCGGAGCGGCCCACCAGCAGGCCGCCTTTGCCGAGGGCGAACATCAGCTCCGTGTTGGAGGGGGCGACGGAGATCACCCGCGTGGGCTCGGCCTGGATGGTGACCGCCCGCCCGGCCCCGTCCGTGACGGCGATCGGATAGGTCGTCTGCTTGTCCCCGGGCCTCCCGGGGGTGCCCGCCGCCTGCTCGCCGGATCCCTGGGATGCGGCGTTCCCGCCGGCCGTGTGCCGGCTGCCGGCGTTGGCAGCCGGGTTGGGCTCACCTGCACCGTGCTGGCTGCCCGAGGCGTCGGACACGGCACTCCCACCGGACCCTGGCTGGCTTCCCGAGGCCGCAGCCCCGTCGCGACCACCGGACCCGGACTGGCTGCCCGAAGCTGCTGCACCGTCGCTCCCGCGTGCACCGGGCTGGATATCCATGCCCGCCGCGGCACCGTTCGCCCCTCCGGTCGCCGGCGGATTGCCCGCGCACCCCGCAAGCAGGCCGACCAGCAGCAGCAGGGAGAGCACAAACGATACGAGACAACGCTTCTTCATGCGACACACCTCCAAGAGTCGACTAACTGGAATAGAACTGCGAGCTCAGCTGGGCGACGACCGCCCAGGGCCGGGTCAGGGAGAGCGCCAGCCCGGGCAGCGCACGGGGAGCCGCCGCGACCAGCAGGCAGGTCGCCGGGCCGGCCGACTTCCCACGGGGGAAGCCCTCCTCATCGGGCGCCCAGTCGACCGCCAGCCCCGCGCTCGAGGCCAGGTCGACCGTCTCGGGGCCGATCCCGCGGGAGCCCACCGGCAGGAGGTCGTGCACCAGCGGATCCGCCGCGAGCCGCCTCACCAGCGGCAGGTCGGGCAGCTCGGGATCGTCCGGCCGCACCTCCGGACCCACCTTGGGCCGCCCCACGGCGACGACCAGGTCGCCGGGACTCGCCCGGCGCAGGTGCCGGCCCGGGCTCAGGTAGCCCACGACGGTGACGCCCAGGCCAGTCTGGACCGTCGGCAGGTTCTTCTCAAATGAGCCGTTGATCTGCCCCGCCGTGAGGCCGGCCAGGGCAGCCTCGTCACAGATCCCCTGAAGAATCGCCCTGCCGGTGGGCTCGGGCTCGACGCAGGCGGTGTTCACAAGGTGCAGCGGCTCTGCGCCGGCGGCCAGCACCTCCATCAGGGGCACCCGGGCGGTGAACCGCCCGACGACATAACCCGACGCCTTGACCGCATCGCCCGGCTTGGGCCCGACGCCGCCGGCGGCGTCGCAGGCGATGACCAGCCGGCCGCCGCCGGGCAGGTCCACCAGGGACAGGTCCCGCCGCCTCATGACCCGAACCCCGCCCGCCTCAGGCCGAGGACGACTACCAGGGCGGCCGCGGCGTTGGCCCCGGTCGCCGCGGTCAGCGGCAGCCACAGCGCTGCGAACAGCCCGACGCCCAGCGGGTTGGGCAGCAGCGAGAGCAGGGCCGGCGCCAGAAGCCCGTTGGCAGCCACCAGCGCCGCGGCGGCGGGCAGCGCCCCGAAGCGCCGGGCCGTCAGACCGCCCAGTGCGCCCACCCCCGCCATGGCGGCCGCCGTGGCCGCGTGGAAGGGCAGGGTCAGGGGAAAGCCGGTGACGGCTGCCGCGGCCGCGTGCCCCAGGCCGCAGATCAGGGCGCCCGCCGCCGGGCCCATCAGGAGCGCCGCCACGAAGCCGCTCATCGCATCGAAGGCGATGGAGGTTGGACCCAGCTTGATGTAGGAACCCAGGAGACTCAGGGCCAGGAGAAACCCAAGCTTCGCCAGTGTGCTTGTCCTCGCCAGAAGCACGGTCCGACCTCCCTTGCAGGTAACAGAAAACCCCTGGACTCAGCCAGGGGAACAGGTAAAACGACAGCACGCGCGTGGGAACCCCACGCGGGCGCCTCCACCTTTCTCCCGAAGGTTGAGCAGCGCTGAAGCGACAGGCAGGTTTCCTGACTCCGGATCGACGCCGGCCCCTCCGCCTTCCCGGCCTGCCGGCCAGTGGCGCACGCTGAGGGGCGACTCCCCGTCACAGTGGCGGGACCGTGCCGGATTCGCACCGGCTTCCCTTTTACCTCCCGGCCCGCGGGCCGGGAGCACCTGCCGCTGTTGCCCTGTTCAGTTGTGTTCACGGCAGTCTGGTTCCGGGACGTCCAGCACGCCGCCTGGCACGCCCTCCCGTCGGCGCCGCCGCTGCGCCGGGAACGCCTGCCCAACGGTGACACCGCCGCGCCCGGTCCGCCTCACTCACCCCGCGCGGTTCAGCACCTCCAGCACCAGGTCCACCCGGGCGTGCCGGCGCACGTGGTCCGCCAGCCGCTCAAGGGCGGCCTCCCGCGCGCCGGCCGTCGGGGCCGCCGCTCCCGGCCCGGAGAGGCCCAGGGAGTCCTCTTCGTCGAGCCCCAGGTCGGGCAGGTACGGAATCACGCCGACCACCGGCAGGCCGGTGCGCTCCTCCAGCCAGCGGACGCCGTCCGCAAAGAGCGTCGGGTCCCCGCGGAAGCGGTTGATCACCAGCCCCTTCACCCGGGCCCGCTCGTGCGGGCGCAGCAGCGCCAGCGTGCCGACGATGGCGGCAAAGACGCCGCCCCGGTCGATGTCGGCCACGAGGATGACGTCTGCGTCCAGCAGCTCGGCGGTCGTCATGTTGGCCAGGTCCCGGTCCCGCAGGTTCACCTCCACCGGCGACCCGGCCCCCTCCGCCACGATCACCTCGAACTCGGCGGAGAGGCTCGCGATGGCCTCCTGCACCGCCTGCAGGGCGGCCGCATGCGGCTCGCCCGTGTACTGCCGCCAGCCCATCTCGCCGAGCGACCGGCCCATCAGGACCACCTCAGAGCTGACCTCGGTCCGGGGCAGCAACAGCACGGGGTTCATCTCGACCCTGGGGGCCACCCCCGCGGCCTGCGCCTGCACGGCCTGGACCACGCTGATGCGCCGCCCGTCCGCGAGCACGGCCGCGCTGCCCGACATGTTCTGGGCCTTGAAGGGCGCCACCCGGAGGCCCTCCTGGCGCAGGATGCGGCAGAAGGCGGCGGCGAGCGTGGACTTGCCCACGCTGGAGGCGGTGCCCTGGAACATCAACGCACGGGCCATGTGGAATTCCTCTCTTTACGGAAGTTGACTGATACGGACTTCGACCGGGGCTGCAGCGGAAGTGGCACCTTGGCGCGGCTCGCTACTGTCGCCGTTGCTGCTCGGCGTGGTTGCGGGCTCAGCCACTCCCCATCCCCGCCGCGCCCAGCGGGTCCGGCGCCTCCCGCGCCAGCAGCATCACCTGCGGGGCGCCGGTGGTGGGGTGGCGGACCACCTTCACCCGGCTGCCGTAGACGGCCAGGATGTTGGCCTCGGTCAGCACGTCGCCCGGCGGGCCGTCCGCCCAGCAGCGCCCTTCTTTCAGCATCACCACCCGGTCGGCGTAGAGTGCCGCCAGGTTCAGGTCGTGCAGGATCACCAGCACCGTCAGCCCCTGCGTCCGGTTGAGCCGCCGCACCAAGTCCAGCACCTCCACCTGGTGGGCGATGTCCAGGTGGGCGGTGGGCTCGTCGAGGACCAGCAGGCGCGGCTCCTGGGCCAGGGCGCGCGCCACCATGACCCGCTGCCGCTCGCCGCCGGAGAGCGCCGTGATCAGCCGCCCGGCCAGCGGCGCCGTGCCGGTCAGCCGCATGGCCTCCGCGACGGCCGCCCGGTCCCGCGGGGTCTCGCCCCGCAGGGGGCGCAGGTGCGGCGTCCGCCCCAGGGCCACGACCTCCTCCACCGTGAACTCGAATCCCACCGCCGTCTCCTGGGCCACCACGGCCAGCTGCCGGGCCACGTCCCGGGGCCGCATCCGCCACAGGTCCCGGCCGCCCAGGAGGATCCGCCCCACCGTGGGCGTGAGGGCGCGGGTCAGCGTCCGCACCAGGGTGGACTTGCCGCTGCCATTGGGGCCCACCACCACCAGCAGCTCGCCGCGCCCGACCGCAAGGTCCAGCCCCTTCAGGACCGGCGCACCGCCGTAGCCCACGGTGAGGGACTCGATCTGCAGCATCTTCGCCCACCCCCTTCACGGCCGCGGCAGCAGCTGCCGCCGCAGGATTACCAGGAAGACCGGACCGCCCACGAGGGACATCACCAGCCCGACGGGCAGCTCGCTGAACCAGGGCAGCGACCGCGCCACGGTGTCGGCCGCGACCAGCACCAGCGCCCCCGTCACGGCCGAGGCCGGCAGGAGCCAGCGGTGGTCCGGCCCCGCCAGAAGCCGCACCAGGTGCGGCACGATCAGCCCGACGAAGCTGATGATCCCACAGAAGGCGACCGCGGCCGCGGTGAGCAGCGACCCGGCGCCCAGGATCCGCCGCTTCAGCCGCTCCACGTCGACCCCCATCGAGAGCGCCGCCTCCTCGCCCAGCAGGAAGGCGTTCAGCTCCCGGCCGTGCCAGAGCAGGATGCCCAGGCCGGCGGCCAGATACGGCAGGAGCCAGGCCACCTTCCACCAGTTGGCCCCGGAGAGGCCGCCCATCAGCCAGAAGACGATGGCGTCGCGCGCCTGGGAGTCGGTGAGGTACATGATCAGCGATACGAGGGAGCCCGCGATGGTGCTCACCACCATGCCCGCCAGCAGCAGGCTGACGGTGGAGGTCTGCCGGCCCGCCGTCGCCAGGCGGAAGACCAGCAGCACGGCCGCGACGCCGCCGCAGAAGGCGAAGAGCGGCACCGGCCCCAGCCGCCACGCGCCAGGCAGCAGGGCGACGCCCTCGAGGAAGGCGATGGCCACCGCGGCGCCCAGGGATGAACCGGCCGACGCCCCGATGACCGACGGGTCGGCCAGCGGGTTGCGGAAGAGGCCCTGGTACGCCGCTCCTGCCACGCTGAGCCCCATGCCCACCAGGGCCCCCATGGCCACCCGGGGGAAGCGGACGTCCCACAGGATCGCCTCCCAGGTGCGGGGCCAGGTGGCCGGGAAGTCAGCCCCCAGCCGGTTCAGCAGGATCTTCACCACATCCGCCGGCGGGATGCGCACCGATCCCAGCGCGCCCGCCACGATCAGTGCGGCCAGCAGGGCCACGAGCGCCGCGGCCGTCGCCCTGCGGCCGCGGGCCGCCCGGCCGGTCATCGCCCGAACAGCCCGGGGTGCAGGGTCTCGGCGAACCAGCGCAGCCCCTCCGCCAGCCGCGGGCCCGGCCGGACCACGATGTCCTCGTTGGGCACGCCGTACACCCGGCCCTCCCGCACCGCTCTGAGCGACTCCCAGCCAGGCCGGGTCAGGATGTCCTGCGCCATGGCCTCCGAGCCCGCCACGATGACGGCGGGGTCCGCCGCGAGCAGCTGCTCCAGCGAGTAGGCGGGCCACGCGCTGTCCGCGTCGCCGGCCACGTTGATGCCGCCCGCGATGCGGATCATGTCGTCAATGAACGAGCCGGGCCCGGCGGTGGAGAGCGGATCCGGCCACACCTGATAGAAGACCGACGGCGAGTAGCTGATCGGCAGGATCTTCGTGTAGATCGCGTCGACCTCTCCCTGGATCTCAGCGACGATGGCCTCGGCCGCCTCCCGGGCGTTCACCGCCTGGCCGAGCGCCACCATCTGGGTGTAGAGCTGCTCAAACGTTGCCGGGGCGTAGACGAAGACCGTCAGGCCATACTCCTGCTCCAGCCGCTCCCGCACATCCACCGAGCCCTCGATCATGACGACCAGGTCGGGCTCGGTCGACAGGATGCGCTCATAGTCGGGCGGGAAGAGGCTGCCCACGGACGGCACCTCCAGGGCCGCCTCGGGAAAGTTGCACCAGTCGGTGCGGCCGACCAGCCGGTCGCCCCGGCCCAGGGCGAACAGGACCTCAGTGGCCGAGGGGCCCAGCGAGAGGATCCGCTGCGGCTCCGCCTCGATGGTGATCTCGCGCCCGTCGCCGTCGATCAGGGTGATGGGGTAGACGGTCTGCTTGCCCTCGCCGGCGGCAGATTCACCCGGGGCCTGCTGGCCGGGGTTCCCCTGGTCGCCGGGCTGCTGCGTGGACGGTGCGCGGGTCTGCTGCCCGGCGTCGCCGGGCCGGCCGTTCGGCCGGTTGCTGCCGCACCCGGCCAGAAGAGTGATCATCAGCAGGGCCGCCGTCAGGGCGGGCCCGATCTTGCGCTGCTGCATATGAACCTTACCTCCACGAAACGTCTAGTGCCTCGATCCGGAACGTCGTCGGAAAAGAAAGACCCCTGGGCTCAGCCAGGGGGTATCCCGCGAACGATCGGTGGCATGACCACGCGACACGTCTCCCCCTTTCCTCCGAAGGTTGAGCGACGTAGCAGCGATAGGCAGGTTTCCTGACTTCGGATCGGCGCCGTCCCCTCCGCCTTCCCGGCCTGCCGGCCAGTGGCATGGTTGAGGGGCGACTCCCCGTCACAGTGGCGGGACCGTGCCGGATTCGCACCGGCTTCCCTTTTACCTCCCGGCCCGTGAGCCGGGAGCACCTACCGCCGTTCCCATATTCAGTTGCTTCTAGTGTAAACCACGGCCGTACATGTGGCAATAGGAGAGACCGTGATTCTGCGATCCCCGGCGGGCCGCTAGATCCGGTTGCCGTACCGGGCCCGCAGCGCCTCGTTGTGGGCGTCCGCACCGTCCACGTTGGCGCTGATGTAGACCGGCGGGACCTGGCCGGCCGCAAGCAGGCGGCGCACCACCTCGGCCGTGAGCCCCTGGGCGATCAGGGCGCCGGTAATGGACGAGACGGCGCAGACCCTGAGGGGATGGCCCTCCACCTCCAGCAGGGCGTCGCCCAATGGGGCGCAGTTGTCGATGACGACGTCCGCGAACTCGTGCAGGCGCCGGCCGCTGGGATGGCGGGAGGAGACCCGGCTGGTGTGCGCCATCGACGTGATCACAACCAGCTTGTGGCCCCGGCGCTTCACCTCCGCCGCCATCTCCACCGTCGAGCCGTTCCGGCCCGAGTTGGAGGCGATGACGAAGGCGTCCTCCGGCCGGATGTCGTACTGCGCCAGGATCTGGTGCGCGATCTGCGGCTCTCGCTCGAGGTATGGGTTCTTGCGCTCCTCCACCGGGTAGATCCCGTTGAGGAAGAGGACGTCCTCGGTGATGGCGTTGGCGGGGACCAGGCCGCCGGCCCGTCCCGCCATCTCCATGGCAAACGCCCGGGAGTGGCCGGTGCCGAAGACCTGGATGACGCCGCCGCTCATCACCGCCTCGGCCAGCAACTCGCCGCCCTTGCGGATCTGCGGGAGCTGCGTCGCCTTGAGCCGGTGAATCGCCTCGTCCGCGGCCTGGAAGAATGCTTCAGCCGAGATGCTCATGTCAACCGCCCCATCCTGCGTTCGTTGCTTCGACGGACTCGCCTCCCCTGGCTGGCCTGCTGCGGCGAACCAGGGCTCCGGCCGTGATGGCGAGTGTGGTCTATACCACATGAGGAGTATCGTTTCGGGATGACTGGCGAAACTCCTCCTCCCGCCGCCGTGGTTTACCGCAATGGATGTTATGTGACCTGGGGCGGACGGGGCGCATAGGATGGAATGCACCGGTACCACCCAAAGGAGGTCGCGACGGTTTGAAGGAGCACGGGTACGTGATTCAGACTCCCGTGGTGGTCAACGCCAACACGGCGCAAGTCCTGGTCGTTTCGGAGATTCCCCTGTCACCGCCCGCCTTCAAGATCGACGAGATTGACAAGCTGATCGAGATCGACGACTGCGCCGCCGTCTGCGACAAGGTGATCATCAACGGCCGCCTCATCAAGAACATCACCTACAAGACCGCCAAGGAATGGGACCACAAGGGCGGCCTGAACCGCGTCTGCGGCGACGTGCGCCACTGCACCGTTGAGATCCCCTTCCACCTCTTCATCGACATCCCCGGCAGCCGCGACGGTGACGAGTGCGTGATCGAGGACGCCATCGTGGCCGGCGAGTTCGACAAGCTCATCGACCGCCACCGCGACGGCACGTTCGGCAAGCTCCTGGAGAAGGCCGTGATCAAGGTCCGGGCCAAGGTCGTCCGGCGCAAGTGGCTCAAGATCGACGCCGAAGACGTGACCCCGAAGCGGCTCACCTGCCCGGACGAGTCGCAGGTCGTCAGCGTTCCGGGGCTCGACATCCCCGAGGAAGACAAGCACGACAAGCCATTCGCGCCGGGCGAGGCGTGGTGAGGCCAAAGGGCGAGGGGGTCTCCCCCCTCGCCCTTATCCGTTACTTGATCGTCAGCTCCGAGATGCCGAGCTGTGCCATCACGAGGCTATCGCCCAGCGGCCGGCCCTCGTACGGATGGAGTGAGACGGCGATGCGGACGCGCTGAACCCCCTCCAGCGGGATCTCGAACGGCACCGCATCCGACTTCGTCGTCAGGTCGGGGCTGGTGTAGATCGTCCGGTTCAGCTCGTTCAGCACGACGAGGCGGCCCACCCGGCGCTCGCCCTCCTCGCCCAGGTAGTGCTGGGGGACGAAGAGCGTGCCGGTCATGCGGGTCACGCCCGGGGGCAGGTCGTAGTCTGCCCACACCTGGGCCACCGTGCCACGCTTGTCCGCGACGTCGCTGGCCGGGGCGACGGCGGAGACCAGGACGGCCTCCGGCATCTCCGCGCCCTGCAGGCTGAGGGCGTTCCTGCTGAAGTACCGCACGCTGAAGCTGCCCTCGCCCTGCGGGGTCAGGTTCGCCCAGATCGCGGGCACCTCGCCGGGGACCGCGCCCACGTAGATGGTCCCGGTGGCGTCGTCATACTCCACCGGCCGCCCCAGCGACTCCGCCATGAAGCGCAGCGGTACGTAGGTCCGGCCGTTGTAGACGAAGCCCTGCTGATCGGCCGGCGGCTGCCGCTCGACCCCGTCGAACACGAAGCGCAGCGGCCGGAAGTAAGCGGTGATCTGCTGCTCGAACCCCGCCGCGCCCGCCACCACGCCGCCGAAGAGGACGGCGGCAGTGACGAAACCCGCAGCAAATCCAAGCAAACCCCTCTGTCTCACGATGAGACCCTCCTCCATACCTGAATAATCTCTGTATAAAGAGATTCGTACGGAGGAGGGTGTTTCCTGTCCGTTCGAAGCCGCGTCAGCCCCGGTTGCGCATCCGGACCTCGCCGAGGCTCACGTGCGCGCCGCTGCCGGCCTGGGCGGACACCCGCACCTCGGGCGCCCCCCGGTACGCGCGGGACTCCCCTCGCGGGCTGTCGGCGGCCGCCGGACGCCTGCCCTCTGGCTCGTGGAACACGCCCGTTGCGTCGCGGAAGCGCCCCGGGGGGTCACTGAACCGACCCGTGCTCTCGCGCAACCGGCCCGACGCATCGCCGGACCGCCCCGCCGCCTCCCGGATCCAGCCCGACGCATCGCTGGAGCGCCGCGTCGCCTCCCGAACGCTGCCCGGGGTGTCACCCGGCCGGCCAGGCACATCGGAGGCCCGGGCGGCGGCCTTCGCCAGGCTGCGTTCGAGGCGGCTCACCCGCTCCTCGAGCGCCGTCACCCGGTCCCGGAGGCCCTCCCAGGGCTCACGGCTCCGCTCCCGCGGCTCGGCGTACCGGTCAGAGTACAGCCGGAGCCGCGTGGACGTGCCAGGCGGTTCACGCCGCTCCGGCCGGAGGATGATCGTGTCGCCATGCGTGACGTACATCTATCCCCGCCCCCTCGCCGGTACCAGCGTATTCGCCCCGGCGGGCGGCCGTGCGGGGGATCAGCCGACCACGGGGGCCAGGCGCGCCTTCACGCGCCGGATGACCTCGTCGGTGAACTCCGTGGTGCGGGCGGTCCCGCCCAGGTCGGCGGTGCGCACGCCGGCCGCCACCGCGTCCAGGCAGGCCTCCTGGATGGCCTCGCCCGCCTGCCGGTACTGCGGGTCGTCCATCTGCCTGAGCAGCGCCCCGGCGGCCAGCTGCATCGCCAGCGGGTTGGCGACGTTCTTGCCCTGCAGGCTCGGGGCCGTGCCGTGCGGCGCCTCGGCCATCACCACCCGCGGCCGGAAGTCGTCGTCGAAGGCGATGAGCAGCGACTCGGCGCCCGCGATAGAGCCGTACAGGGCCAGCACCAGGTCGGAGAGGATGTCGCCGTCCCGGTTGAGGCAGGGGATCACCAGCGGCCGGCTCGCCCGGGCGAACAGCAGGGCGTAGGCGGCGTCGATCAGCTGCGGGTCGTAGGGCACGTCGGGATACCGCCGGGCGGCCGCGTCCATGGCCTCCTTCAGCATTCCCTCGTAGGTGGGCGACACGGTCCACTTGGGGCCGCCGAAGACCACCCCGCCCGTCTGGCGGGCCAGCCGGAAGGAGATCTCGGCCGTGGCCCGGCAGTTGCGGGCGGAGATGTAGGTGGTGCGGTAGGCGCGCGCCTCGTCGCCCTCGCCCTCGCGCCACTCCTTGGCCTCGTAGGCGTCCTCCGTGGCCATGCGCACGACGGTGATGGGCGCCGTGATCTGGCCGATGGTCTCAACCCCGGGCAGTGCGCGCCCGGTGCGCAGGATCACCGTGCCGTCGATCTCCCGGCGCAGGATGGCGTTGGGCGAGCCCACGTCGCCGCGCCCCTCCGGGGTGATGGTCGCAGCCTTCAGGCCGAAGCCGGCCTCCCGCATGGCGGCCGCCGCCTCGTAGACGACCCGGTTCTGCGTGGCCCGCCGGTTTTCCAGGCTCAGGTCGTAGCGCACCAGGTTCAGGGGCAGTCCGATCACCTCGGGGGACAGCACCCGAATCGCCTCTTCCAGCAGCTCCTGCCCGGTCTGATCACCTTCGAGTACAACGATCGTAGGCGTGTGTGCCATGAGGTCATCCCCCCAGCCCGCAGATTCGCATCCATTCCTCACCACATACTAGCAGGGTAATTCTATTCTGTTAAGCCCGTTTCGTTCTATCTGACAGAACGATGTTCTATTCGTGTGATGCTCTGCAGGAATGTGACTGAAGATGTTACAAAATACGGAGTTATGCGGCCCCGGCGGCGTGTCGTACCGCCGGCAGAAAGGCCGGCCTCACCCAGAGGCCGGCCGCAGAACTTCACCCACTACCCCCGCTTCAGGGCCGCCGCGATCTGCGCGCCCACCCGGGCGTTGTGCTTGATCAGCGCCAGGTTGGCGGCCAGGGAACGGCCCTCGGTCACCTGCTTCATCTTCGCGAGCAGGTACGGCGTGACCGCCTTGCCGGTGACGCCCTCGGCGGCCATGGCCTCCAGCGCCTCGGCGATGTGGCGCTCCACCTCGGCCGCGTCCAGGGCGTCGGCCTCGGGAACCGGGTTCACCACCAGCACGCCGCCCGGCAGCTGCGTGAGCTTCCGGGCCCGGATCACGGCCGCGGCCTCCTCGGGCCCGTCCACCCGTGCGTCGACTCCGTAGCCGGTGTCCCTGGTGTAGAAGCCCGGGAAGCGGTCGGTCCGGTAGCCCAGGACCGTCACGCCCAGCGTCTCCAGCACCTCCAGGGTCGCGCCGATGTCCAGCACCGACTTCGCCCCGGCGCAGACCACGGTGACCGAGGTGCGGCCCAGCACCGTCAGGTCGGCGGAGACGTCCCACACCTGCCCCGGCTGGCCTGGCGCGCCCCGGTGGACCCCGCCGATCCCGCCGGTCACGAACACGTCGATCCCCGCGGCCGCCGCGATGGTCGCCGTCGCGGCGACGGTGGTCGCCCCCAGCGCCTTTCGGGCCAGGACCACCGGCATGTCGCGCAGCGACACCTTCACCGCCTGCGGCGACGTGGCCAGGAGCTCCAGCTCCTCGTCGCTGAGGCCCACCTTGCAGCGCCCGCCGATGAGCGCCACGGTGGCAGGCACGGCACCCTCCTGCCGGACGATCTCCTCCACCTCACGGGCCATGTCCAGGTTCTCGGGGAAGGGCATGCCGTGGCTGATGATGGTCGACTCCAGCGCCACCACCGGCCGGCCCTGCTCGAGCGCATCCCTGACCTCGGGCGCGTAGGACAATAGGTACTTCATCCGTATACTACCTCCTCACCGATTCCAGACCCCACCGGACGGCCTCGGGGGCCACGTTGGGCGTCACGGTCACCTCGCCCGCCCGCAAGGGCAGCACCCAGTGGATCAGCCCGTCCCGCACCTTCTTGTCCCGGCGCAGGAAGGGCTCCAGCTCCTGCGGCTCCAGGCCGGACGGGAGCCGGGTCGGCAGCCCGAGGCGCTCCAGGACCCGCTCCAGCCGGACCTGCAGATCGGTGTCCTGCAGGATGCCGCTGTGCCGTGCGATGGCCGCGGCCGCCACCATGCCCACCGCCACGCACTCCCCGTGCAGCCAGCTGCCGTAGCCCCTGGCGGCCTCCATGGCGTGCCCGACGGTGTGGCCGAAGTTGAGGATGGCCCGCAGCCCCTTCTCCCGGGGATCCGCGGCCACGACCTCGGCCTTGATGCGGCAGCTCTCCGCCACGACGTGCTCCAGCACGGCGGGGTCCCCGGCGAGCACGTTGCCCACCTGCACCTCCACGTACTTCAGGAACTCCTCGCTGCGGATGACGCCGTACTTCACCACCTCCGCCATGCCCGCAGCCAGCTCGCGCCGGGGCAGCGACTTCAGCACCGAAACGTCGGCCACCACCAGCGAGGGCTGGTGGAACGCCCCCACCAGGTTCTTCCCCTGGGGCAGGTCCACGCCGGTCTTGCCGCCGATGGACGAGTCCACCTGGGCGAGCAGGGTCGTGGGCACCTGGACGAAGGGGATCCCCCGCAGCCAGGTCGCGGCGACGAAGCCGGCGAGATCGCCCACCACGCCGCCCCCCAGCGCCACGATCACGCTGCTCCGCTCCAGCTCCGCCTTCACGCAGCTGCTGTAGAGGCTGTACGCCTGCGAGAGCGACTTGGCGGACTCGCCGGCGCCCACGACGGCCCGCGTGGTCTGAATCCCCGCCGCCACCAGGCTCTCCCGCGCCGCGTCGCCATACAGCGGCGCCACGTGCGAGTCCGTCACCAGGAGCGCCCGGTTCGCCTGGGGCAGCCGCCGGCGGACGAGTCCGCCCAGCTCCTTCAGCAGTCCGGCACCGATGTGGATGGGGTAGCGCTGCTCCCCGAGTTCAACCCAGACCTCTCCCACTAGGGCTGTCTCCTTTCGTGTAGGATGTCCGCGATTTCTGCCACGATGTCTGCGAGTGAGCGGGCCTCCGTCGCGATGCGCACGTGCGCGGCGGCGGCGTAGGCCGGGGCGCGGGACTCCGCCAGCGCCCGCAGCCGGCCCAGCGGGTCGGGGCCCGCCAGCAGCGGCCGCCGGCCGACACCCTGCGCCCGCACCCGCCGGTAGAGCACCTCGGGCGGGGCGTCCAGCCAGATGACGAGGCCGTTCCGCCGCAGGGCGTCCCGGTTCTCCGGACGGAGCACGGCGCCGCCTCCGGTGGCGATCACCTGCCCGTCACCCGCCGCCACGCGCGCGATGACCTCCGCCTCCCGCCGGCGGAAGCCCTCCTCCCCCTCGGCCGCGAAGAGCGCGGGGATGGGGCAGCCCGCCTCGGCTTCCACCAGCGCATCCGTATCAATGAAGGGCCGGTCCAGCCTCTCGGCCAGAAGCCGGCCCACGGCAGACTTGCCAGAGCCCATCAGTCCGATCAGCACGACGTTCACGGCCCTACCTCCGCCCGTCACCGCTGGGCCACCCGATCCAGGTAGCCCCGGTAGTTCCGCAGCGCCTCCGCCAGCGAGTCGCCGCCGAACTTCTCCTGCACGAACCGGGCCAGTTCGAAGGCGGTCACGCACTCGGCGATCACCGCCGCGGCCGGCACGGCGCAGGTGTCGGACCGCTCGATGCCCGCCACCGCCTCGGCGTGGGTGTCAACCTCCACCGAGCGCAGCGGCTTGTAGAGCGTGGCGATGGGCTTGAAGGCCACCCGCACCACCAGGTCCATGCCGTTGGTCATGCCGCCCTCAAGGCCCCCCGCCCGGTTGGAGTGGCGGAAGTAGCCCCGCTCGGGGCTCCAGCCGATCTCGTCGTGCACCTGCGAGCCCCTGCGCCTGGCGCCGGCGAAGCCGTCGCCGATCTCGACGCCCTTGGCGGCCTGGATGGAGAGCAGCGCCGCGCCCAGGGCGCCGTCCAGCCGCCGGTCGTAGTGGACGTGGCTCCCCAGCCCCGGCGGCAGCCCGGTGGCCACCACCTCGACCACGCCGCCCAGGGAGTCGCCGTCCCGCTTGGCGGCGTCGATCTCGGCCACCATGCGGGCCGAGGCCTCCGGGTCGGCGCAGCGCACCGGGCTCGCCTCCGCCCGGGCGACGAGCTCCTCCAGCGGCAGCTCCCCAGGGTCGGCGGCCTCCACCGGCCCGATGGCCCGCACGTGGCCGGCCACCCGGATGCCGAACGGCGCCAGGAACTGTTTGGCCAGCGACCCCGCTGCCACCCGTGCGGCGGTCTCCCGGGCCGAGGCCCGCTCCAGCACGTTGCGCAGGTCGGCGTGGTCGTACTTGAGCGCCCCCGCCAGGTCGGCGTGGCCCGGCCGGGGGCGCGTGCGCAGCTTCTGCGCCGCCCGCACGTCCGAGTACGCCTCCACCGGCGTGGGCGACATCACCTCGGTCCAGTTCGCCCAGTCCCGGTTCGCCACCATCAGCGCCACCGGGCTGCCCAAGGTCGCGCCGTGGCGGATGCCCGAGAGCACCTCCACCCGGTCCTGCTCGATCTTCATCCGGCCGCCCCGGCCGTAGCCGGACTGGCGCCGGGCCAGGTCCCGGTCGATGGCGGCCAGGTCCACCGGCACGCCCGCCGGCAGCCCCTCCACGATGGTGACCAGGACGCGCCCGTGCGACTCGCCGGCTGTCATGTAACGCAACATCGTAGGCACACCCCCGCCACCGCGCTCACGTCGTCCCCTGCTTTCCGGTAAGGTACGCCGTCGCCGTCGCACCGATTCGAACCAGGATGCCGCTTAGCCCGCGTACCACGTCCAGATCTGATTGCCCCACAGCAGGGTGATCAGCCCGCCCAGGGCCATGAAGGGCCCGAACGGGATGTGCCCCCTGCGGCCCACCTTCCGGAGCGCCAGCAGCACCCCGGCCGTGAGCCCCCCCGACACGAACGCGAAGAACAGCGCCATGGCCACCCAGTTGAGCCCGAGGAAGAGGCCCATCACCAGGGCCAGCTTCACGTCGCCCATGCCCATGCCGCCGGGGACGAGCACGGCCAGCAGGTAGAAGAAGGCGAAGGCCGCCGCGCCGCCCCCCAGGGCGGAGAGCCACGACTTGTCGCCGTAGGGGGCCAGGAGCATCACCAGGAGCCAGGCCCCCAGGCCGGACAGGACCAGTTCGTTGGGGATGATCCGGTCCTGCAGGTCGACGAAGGCGGCCAGCAGCAGGAGGGCGACAAAGGGCAGCTGGTGCCAGAAGGAGGCGGTGAGCGGGTAGGCCCGGGCCAGCAGCGCGGCCGTCAGTCCGGTTCCTGCGGCGAGCGCCCACTGCGCCCACGCCGGCGGCGGCTGCGGAAGCCACCGCGGGGAGACCCGTGCGCCCAGGTACCCCAGGGCCCCGCCGAGGACTGCGCCCACGGCCGGGGCCAGGAAGGCCGGCCCGCTCATGGCGCCTCCTCCAGTGCGGCCAGGGCGGCCGACCGCATGACCTCCACCGGACCCCGCCGCCCGAACCAGTACTCCCAGGAGCAGGCGCCCTGGTGGACCAGCATGGCGAGCCCGTTGATGGTAACCAGGCCCCGCTGGCGCGCCATCCGCAGCAGGCGGGTCTCCAGCGGGCGGTAGATCGTGTCGTAGACCACGCAGTGGGAGGGCAGGAGCGAGACGTCCTCGAGCGGCGTCTCCTCGGTGTTCGGCGCCATCCCGACGGGCGTGCAGTTGACCACCAGCCCGGCCTCGGAGAGGGCCGCCCGGGCCTCGTCAGACCCCGGCTCCGCCACCGCTGCCGGGACCGGCTGGTTTGCGCGCGCCAGGTCGGCGAGCAGGAACTCGGCGCGGGCGCGGGAGCGGTTGATGATGGTCAGCCCGGCCACGCCGGCCATCGCCAGGTGCAGGGCGATCGCCCGGGCGGCCCCGCCGGCGCCCAGCAGGACGACCTTGCGCCCGGCGACCCGTACCCCACGCTCCTCGAGGCTGATGATGAAGCCCCACCCGTCCGTGTTGTACCCGATCAGCCGGCCGCCCCGGTTGACGATGGTGTTGACCGCGCCGACCTGGCGGGCGGTGGGTGCGACCTCGTCCAGGTAGGCCATGACGCTCTCTTTGTGGGGAATGGTCACGTTGACGCCGCACAGCCCCAGCGCCCGGATACCAGCCACGGCCTGCGGCAGCTGCTCGGGCGGCACGTCGAACGCGCCGTAGAGGGCATGCATCCCCTGCGCCGCGAAGGCGGCGTTATGCATGGCGGGCGAGGCGGAGTGGGCCACCGGATGGCCAAGAACGCCAAGGAGCCTGCCCGGTCCCAGGTTCGTCGACCGACCGTGCGTCATCCCGATCCCCTCTCTCCAGACCGACTGGCGACGGCCAGCCGGTCACTCCTTCTACTTCTCCGTCAGCAGGCCCCGCCGCTGCAGGTAGCTCAGCACCCGCCGCTCGATGATACGCACCAGCCGGGTGCCGATGAACTCCCGCCGGTCGATGGGTACGACGAGGATGGTATACGCGCCGGCCCGGTTGCCCCCGAGCACGTCGGTGAAGATCTGGTCACCGACCACCACGGTCTCGTCCGGCGTCACCCCGAGGCGCTGCATCGCCTCGGCAAACCCCTTCACCCGCGGCTTGCCGGCGCGGCCGATGAACGGAACCCCCGCCCGGCTGGCGAACTCGCGCACACGGGCGCCGCGGTTGTTGGAGACGATGCACGGCTGCAGGCCGTGCGCCCGGGCCTCCGCGAGCCAGCTGAGCAGGGCGGGGGTCGGCGTGGGATCGTTCCACCGGACGAGGGTGTTGTCCAGATCGAGCATGATCGCCCGCTTACCCATCCGGCGCAGCTTGTCCAGGTCGATCTCGAAGATGGACTTGTGGTACTCGGCGGGTCGCAAGCCGCGCACGGGCTACACCTCCAGGCTCAAGGGAACATTTTACCACATTGGGACCCCTCCGGGCTAGGGGTGCGCCCGGGGGTATCCCCAGGGCCACACCGACTCCACCGGGCCCACCGCCCACACGCCGTCCTCCTGGGTCCAGCTCTGGCGCACGACGCCGCTGACCGCCCGGCCGTCGCTGAACTCCAGCCGCTCCAGCACCAGCGCGACCCCGGCGTTCCGCTCCCAGTTGAGCAGCATGGCGTCGTAACCCACCAGCCCCGACCGGCGGGCGGCATCGAGCCACGCCGACCACTCGGCCCGGCTTCCGGCAGCCGTATGGCGGAGGAAAGCGGCGGCATCGCCCCGGGCTCCGGCCTCCGCCCGCCGGGCAATGGCGTCGGGCAGGCCCTCGGGAATCCAGGCCGCCGCGCCCGGAGCGTTGAGCACCGACGTCGCGCGCAGCTGCTGCTGCAGGAACGCCTCGTAGTCGGCGGCCAGCGCCTCGGGCGTCTGTCCGAGCCGCCCGGCCAGCGAGTCCAGGCTCCAGCGCTCGCCCGGAGCCGGCCCCTGCAGCTCGGCCGCGGGCAGGCGGTCCATCAGGAAGCGGACCAGTTCGGCAGCCGCCGCCGCATAGGCCCACTGCCCGGCCGTCCCCAGGGACTGGACCGGAGTGGTGAAGAGTGCGGTAAGGTCGGGCAGCGGCGAACCGGCCAGCTTGCGGGCATCGGGGAGGTACGGCTGGTCCCCCGCGGCGCTGAGTTCGTACAGCCCCATGGCGATCGGGTCGACGGCAGGCGCTGCAGACGCCGTGCCGGAGAGGTACTTGACGAACTCATAGCCCAGCGTTCGCTCGGTCTCCCAGCGCATGAACCCGCGGAGGTACTCGGGCGAGAGCCGCAGCGGATCGCCGGGGTTGAACCAGGCCAGCGCGTCCGGCGGAGCCGCGGCGCCGACGGCCGCGCGGAACGCCTCGTGGCTCTCGTAGAGCCGGATCTCGGGGCGCCCGGCGGGGGCCGCATCCGGGAACAGGTCAAACACCCGGGCATAGGCGTGATCTGCGGACGTGGCCAGGTAGGAGATCATCTGCCGCAGGCGGACCACCTCCACCGAGGGGTCCAGCGGGTCGAAGGCCGCCGTCACGTCCACGTGGTACCCGCGCAGGGTGTAGAGCTCCCGGTCGTCGACGTACCAGGATCCCAGGCGGCGCACGAGGTTGACCGGGCGGCGGATCTGCATCGGAGACCGGCCCGGGAACGTGACCGTCACGGTGAGCTCCGCCTCCGCCCGGGACCCCTGCAGGCGGATCTCCCCCATCACCACGTCCACCGATTCCACGCGCTCCCCGGCCAGCGCTTCGGCCAGAAGGCGGGCGTCTGCCCGGAGCGCGGCGGCGCCGGGCGCCACGGTGTGCACGTACCCGTCCACATCGCCGGAGGCGAGCGCCGCGGCCTGGCGGGCTGCCAGGGCGTGGATTCCGGCCGCCCGGTCCCACGGCAGGCCCTGGTGGTACCAGAGCAGTCCGAGGAGCGGAAGGGCCGCCAGCGCCCAGCGCCACCGGGGCGAGAGCCGCCCCGTGGTGCGCTCCGCGGTGCGGGCGATGGGGAGGTTGAAACCCTCGAGACCCTGGGAGAGCAGCGTGAATCCGGTCACGGCGATGAGGAACGCCACGGCGGGCGGGAACGGAATCCACGGCCGGGAGAGGAGGTGCGCCCGGCCGTCGCTCAGCAGCGAGCCCCACTCGGGGAGGCCGGTGGTCTGAAACCACCGGTCGGGGTTGCGGCCGTCCCCCACCACCATGATCCCGCCGCCGAAGAGGATGCCGAAGATGCCCATCTGCGCCATGAGCAGCAGCGCCCGTGCCATCTCGGCGGACAGCAGGTGGAGCAGGGTCGGCCACAGGTGCGGCAGAAGGTGGGTGCGGAAGATGTGCCAGCGGCCCCCGCCGACGGCCACGGCCCCCTCGACGAACGGTTCAGCCAACAGCTGGTCCAGTCTCCCCTTGAGGAGCACAGCGACCCGGGGCCACTCCACCAGGGTGAGCACGCAGACGGTGATCGCCACATTCGGCCACAGCCCCACGGTGCGCATTGCCGGCGTCGACAGCAGGAGGAGGTAGGTGACCAGGGGCGGGATCGCGGTGGTCATCACGTACAGCTTGTCCACCAGCCAGCCCGCGCGCCGGGGTCCGTACACCGAGACGAAGGCCGCCGCCACGGCCAACACCATCCGGCCTGCCGTCACCAGGGCGGCGAAGAAGAGCGACCAGCGGGTGCCGTAGACCACGCGGCTCCAGATGTCCCGGCCCCACTCATCGGTCCCCAGCGGGTGGCCGGGACCCGGCGGGAAGGGTGGCTGGCCGTCCAGGATGCTGCTCCGGGCATCCCAGTAGTGGGGCGAGACGGCGGTGATCTGGTCGGCGAAGACGGCGACCAGCAGGAGCAGGCCGACCAGCAGCCCGCCCGCGATCAGCGACAGGCGGGCGCCTTTCAGGGCACGCGTCACGGCAGATCACGCCCCCTCAACCGCGGGTCGGCCACCCGCCGCAGGATCGAGACCACGGCGTAGAGCAGGGCGAAGATCAGCCCGAGGGAGGCGCCGGCCGCCACCAGTACCGGCACGTCGGGCGGCGGCAGGGACCTGCGCAGGTCGAACAGCAGGCTGAGTGGGCTGGCGGCGTCCTGGAGCAGGTTGGTCACGCCCGGGTAGTGGAAGAGCCGCTCCACGATGAGGGCGTTGGAGAAGACGACGGTGAGCACGCCGGGCATGGCGTCCAGTATCGGCACGAGCGCTCCGGCCAGCGCGTGCTTATAGACCACCACCCGCTCGGGCAGCCCCTTGGCGCGGGCCGTGCGGATGTAGTCCTGCTCGTAGACGTTCGTCATCGCCTGGGTGGTGATGCGGGCCACCATGGCCAGCGGGAGCAGCGCAAGGCAGGTGACCGGCAGCACCATGCTGGCGACGGGCTGCAGGTCGTCCCAGGCCACGGGGAGCAGGCGGACGCCGGTGCGCTGGAAAAGCTGGGCCACCCCGGTCTGCAGCAGCATCACGAGGAAGAAGTCGGGAACCCCCTGCAGCAGACCGGTGAGCAGCGGCCCGACGGCCGAAGCCCGCCTGCGCAGCGACTGGAAGTCCCGGAGCCCCTTGACCATCCCGAGCGGGAGCGCCAGCGCAAGGGAGATCGCGATCAGTCTCAGGGTGTTGGCCAGGCGCGGCAAGAGCAGCCCGGCCACGTCGTGACCCCGGCGGTTGGCGCCCAGCGTGCCGGAAGCCAGGGTCTGCAGGTACTCGCGCAGCGTCTGGCCCCACTGCTCCAGGTCAACCCGGACGGTGAACCCGATGAGGCTGTCGGGAGCCTGCGTCACCTGGAAGGGCGGGACGGTGGCAATCAGGACGATGAAGAGGACCAGGAGGGCCACGCCGAGGATCTCCCACCCGGCCGCTGCGATCAGCTTGCGGAGACGAATGTTGCGCCACCCCCGTGCCGTTCGCGTGTTTGCGTTACATCGTAACATAACGTTCTAGGTATGCAAGTATTCTCTTGCTAAGAGACGGCTCCGGCTGCGCCGACGGTTGCAGAGAATCACCCGGGCGCCGCCCCTTCCTGCCGCCCCGCTCCCGGCCGGGCAGACGGGCCCGTACCGATCCGGGCGTCAACGGCGCGTCAAGGGCCCGGCGAAGCTGCCGCCGGGCCCGCTCCATGTTCAGTTTCCATACCCCTCCTCGAACAGCTCCCGGCAGAGCTTCATCACCGCCTTCTTCTCAATACGGCTCACATAGCTGCGGGAGATGCCGAGCATGCGGGCGATCTCCCGCTGGGTCTTGCGCGCGCCGCCGGAGATCCCATAGCGCAGCTCCAGGACCTGCCGCTCCTTGCCGCCCAGTTTCTTCAGCTTCTCGCGCAGCTTGGACTCGTCCAGGCGCTTGCCCACCAGTTCGGGCACGACGTCCGGATCCGAGCCCAGCACATCGATCAGCGTAATCTCGTTCCCCTCCCGGTCGACGCCGATCGGGTCGTAGAGCGATACCTCGCCCCGCACGCGCTTGAGGCTGCGCAGGTGCATCAGGATTTCGTTCTCAATACAGCGTGCAGCATATGTAGCCAGTCTCGTGCCCTTGTCGGGCTTGAAGGTGCCGATGGCCTTGATCAGGCCGACCGTGCCAATAGAGATGAGGTCATCCACGTCTTCGCCGGTGTTGTCAAACTTCTTCACAATATGGGCCACCAGCCGGAGGTTCCGCTCGATCAGGACCGCCCGGGCCTCCTCGTCGCCCTTCTGCAGCCGGGACAGGTACTTGGCCTCCTCCTCCTCGTTCAAGGGCTGCGGAAAGGTGCTGGAGTTGGCCACGAACCCCGCCAGCAGCAGCATGCTGCGGACGATGGTGACCACCAGGGGCTCGAACATGGCAAGCACCGCAATCCCTCCCCTCCTGTGCGGGATAGGGTATGCGGCCGCGGCTTGACCGGTTCCTCAGCTTAGAATCTGCTGCCTCCGGCTGACGGCCAGCGCCAGCCCGACGGCCAGGGCGACCCACGCGCCGAACACGGCCCACGAGGCCAGGGGTGACGGGGGCTCCACCAGGGCCAGCGGCTCGGCCACGAAGCCACCGGAGAGATAGACAAAGTGGTCGGCCAGCAGGTTGCCATAGGCGATGCGGGGCAGCAGCCAGCCCCACCCCGGCGTGCCCAGGGCCATCCATTCCAGGTAGGGAAGCGCCAGACCCGCCAGCGCGCCGGCCAGGGCGCTCCGAGTCAGAAGGGCGGCCAGCAGCCCGACCAGACCGTAGAACAGGAGCCCGAGCACCGTGACCAGCAGCTGCAAGGCCGGCGGGGCTTTCAGCGGGGGCGGCGTCACCTCCCCGGCCAGCCAGATGGTCTCCTGCGCCGCCCGCCAGGTCAACGGCCCGCTGACGGCGCCCGCCAGCGCGAACAGCAGGGCGAGTCCGGCGCTGAGGAGCAGCAGCCAGAGGACCTTGGCGGCCACGACGGCCATCCAGCCGGAGTGCGCCGCCCTCACCTTGGCGGTGCGGTTCTTGAACTCGCTCCCGACCAGCTGCGCACCCCAGACGGGCAGGACCATGGGGCCCAGGACGGCCAGGATTGCCAGCAGGTAGTTGACGCCCAGCTCAGGCCGGAGCAGGGCCACCGCCTCCCCGAGGTCAGCTGCGGCGGCGTCGTCGAGGACAAACTCGGTGAACGCGCTCTGGTAGATCGAGCGCAGTTCCTCGACGTACTGCACACGGCTCACGGCGTACTGGTAGGTCCTCACCGGCCCGCCCCAGACGGCGACCGCCAGCAGCACGAAGGCGAGGATGAGAACCCAGCGGCCCTTCCACACGAGCCGGCCCTCTGCGAGCAGAAGCTGCCGGAACATCACAGGGCCACCACCCCCTCCTGAGTCTCGTCCCCGTAGAGCCCGAGCCGCCGGAATGCCTCCTCCAGCGTGACCGCCCGCAGCTCCAGCGACTGCAGCGGCACGTCCAGGGACCGGATCTGCGCCAGAATCGCCTCGCCCTCGTCCACGGAGGCGCACGGGATCTCCACGCAGGGGACGGGCTGCGTGGCGACCACCTTGGACTGCGGGAAGAGGGTGCGGACCCGGTCCGCCTCCCGGGTTCGCACCACAACGCGGGGCGGGTGGCGCTGCCGCAGTTCTTCCAGGCTGCCGGCGAAGGTTGCTGCGCCGTCCCGGATGACGACGACGCCGTCGGCCAGCTCCTCCAGGTGCTTCAGGTCCTGGCCCGTCACCACGATGGTGGCGCCCGCGGCCGCGAGCCGGCGGAGCGCCCGGGAGACCAGGCCCCACGCCCCCGAGTCGAGCCCCACCGAGGGCTCGTCCAGCAGGAGCCAGGACGGGCGCCGCAGGAGGGCGGCCGCCACAGCCAACCGCTTGCGCTGGCCCAAGGAGAACCCGCCGGCCCGGGCCGGAAGCAACGGCTCCAGCTCCAGGCCCGCCAGGAGTGCCCTGGCCTCCGGCGTTCGGGGGGAGCACCCGCCCGAGAGCAGGTACAGGTTCTCCTCCCCGGTGAGCAGGGGGTAGACCGGGGCATCGTCGAACACCGCTGCGATCCTGGGCCGGACGAGCGCCGCCGGCCTGCCGCCGAAGCGGACCGCGCCGGACGTCGGATGCGCGAGGCCGGTCGCCAGCCGCATCCAGGTCGTCTTGCCTGCGCCGTTTCGGCCCGCGAGCAGGGTGACGGAGCCCGGATCCACCGCAAAGCTCAGGCCTTTCAAAGCCCAACGCTTCCCGAACCGCTTCGACAGGTTCTCTGTCACCAGGCTGGGATTGGTCATCTGACTGGCCGCCCTCCCGTGCGCGCTCTGTTCAGACTGGAAGTAGCTGTAGCCGCCCCATCCGTCTCACGGTCGCCAGGGCCGACACGTCACCCCGGCTGAGGCGGCGCCGGCTTCGGACGGCGACCCGGCCGGCGCGGTCTCACCCCATTAACGTCGGCATTAACGTCGGCAGTCCCGCCGTCACGGCGGGAACCAAGTGTCTCGCCCTGACCGTCGGGCATCCCTCCATCGCCTGTTGTGGAAAGTGCCCCGGGGCACCCTCTATGCTAAACCCACCCCGCGCTTTTGTCCATCAACTCCAAGTGTTCTCTCTACAGGACGGTGGTCGTTGTCATCGGCGCGCGACGTACCGCGCGCAAGCGGCCGGGTCTTGCGCCCGGCCGCTTGCTCCGAACAGTGTTTACTGCTGCACCAGGTACTTGAGCGGAATCAGGATGTTGTCGCCGAACCAGTTGGCGCTGGTGTCGGCGCCGGGCTCGGCGCCGGCCGCCGCCTGTTGCTGCGCCGCACGGGCGGCGTGCATGGCCAGCTGCTCCTCGATCACCAGCTGGCAGGCCTTTCGGGCGTACATCGCCGCCATCAGCATGGCGCGCTCGTCGCAGTAGGGCGACATGGGGTAGGACTTCAGGCCGTAGACCCAGTACCGCTTGTCGGTCTCGCCCGGGGCATAGCTGGTGGGCCGGTAGCCGGCGGTGAAGCTGGTGTAGGGCGGGTACTCCCAGCCCTCCACCCGCTGGTCCGGGTCCCGCAGCATGGCGAACAGCTTGTTGGCCACGTTCTGCTGGAGCATGTTGTACCAGTACAGGTCCTCCCGTGCACCCGGGTCGCTCAGTTCCCGCTGGTACTGCGCCTTCGCATCCACCCACTCGGGGTAGACCCGGAAGAGGGTGACGAAACCGTTCTCGGTCGGGTTGACGCAGACCATGTTCGGCATCTCCGCCAGCACCTTCCGGAAGTAGACCTCCACCTCGATGATCCGGCCCAGCATCACCTGGAACCCCTCGTAGCCCAGGAGCTTCAGCGTGGACCAGGCGGCCGTGGAGTAGGCGGCCGACCGGGAGGTCTCCAGGGTGTAGTGGCCGGGGTTGTACGCGGTCCGGTCCTGCAGGTAGGCCGGCGCCGGCCGCTCCAGCATCTTGGCGAAGAGCTTGTAGTCCTTCACCATGAAGAGCGAGCAGTTGTACGGCGACCAGCCGGTCTTGTGGAAGTCGCAGCCGATCGCGTCCGCATAGATGAGGTCGGCCATCTGCTCGGCGTTGCGCCTGATCTTGGCCAGGGCCTCGGCCGAGAACTGCAGCGGGTTGCGCTCGAAGTCGTAGTGCTTGAAGGCCAGCCAGGACCAGCCGATCACCGCGTCGGCGTAGAGCAGCGGCCGCGGGCAGCCCCCGGCGTTCTCGTAGCTGTCCAGGATCTCCCGGACCTCCCGGATCGGGTCGATGGCGAAGGCGTCGGTGGTGCCCATGGTGCAGACCACCATGACCACCGGCTTCCCCTCGCGCCTGCACTCCTCCAGCACCTGCTTCAGGTGGGGGATCGACATCCGGTTCTGTTCGTCCACCTGGATCTCCCGCACGTTGCCGGAGCCGAGGCCGGTCCAGTCGGAGCAGTTGTCCTTCACGTAGTGCCCCTCGGCGGAGACCAGGATCTGGCCGTCCACCCGGATGCCCCGCTTCCGCGACTCCGGCCCCAGCACCCGCGTCAGGGCGTACTTGGTGCCGTAGAGGTAGCAGCCGGTCCCGCCGAAGGTGAAGAGACCGCCGGCGGTCTGGGGGTCCCAGCCGATCATCGCGGCCACCATGGCCGCGGCCTCGAGTTCGGTCTTGGCGACGTTCCAGGAGTACTCCCCTTCGATGATATTAGGGCTGAAGACCCCCGCCATGGCCGCCCCGATGATCGATGGCGTGTTGGCCGGCGGGATCACGTTGGCCATGGTGTACGGGTGGTTCCAGACGGGCATGCCGTCGAACAGGGAGGCCAGTTCGGCCAGCACCTGCTCCTGCGGCATCATCCTCGGGGCGAGGCGCGCCTCGTGGCACTTGCTGTAGTCCGGCAGGTCGACCTTGCCGAGGTAGCTCTTGGCCGCATCCGTGCCGGCGGGCGGCTGCTTCAGGGCGTTGATCATGCCCACCGCCCGGGCAAACATCTGCTCAAAGGACTGGTCGCGGTCGGGTTCCCGCCACGGCGAGGGAAAGGAGGCCTTGAGGGCGTCGAGCTGCCTCCGCCAGACGGAGGGGGCCACCTCCGGGCTGGCGATCTCACTACTCACCTGGGGTAGGGACGTCAGCGTCTGCTTCTGGCTGGCCATGATCGCTCTCCTATACTCTCCTGGTATCCTTGAGAGATTTGGGGCAAGCACCGTGTATGTTCGCTCATCAGAGCTGGAACCGCTTGACCTGGGCGCCCAGATCCTGCGCCACCTGCTCCAGTGCGGCCGCACTGCCGGAGAGGCTGGCTGCCGAAGCGCTCTGCTGCTCCACCGCCTCTCCCAGCCCGTCAACCGCCTGGGCGTTGGCCTGGACGATCTCGGCTACCCGGGCGATCGCCTCGAGCATCTGGGCCGTGCCGGCGGCCATCTCCTCGGAGGCGGCCGAGTTCTCCTCCGCCACCGCCGCGACCGACTGGAAGGTCTCGGTCACCCGCTGCGCATCCTGGCGGATGCGGGCCATCGCGTCGGCCACCCGCTGCACGTCGCGCGCGGAGCCGTCGACCGTCTGGATGATGGCAGAGAGCGCCCGGCCGGTGTCGGCCGCCATCTGGCCGCCGCGCTCCACCTCGGCGTTGCCGGTCTCCATCGCCTGGACCGCCTCGGCGGTGCGACCCTGGATGTTGGTGATCAGGTCGGCGATCTCCCGGGTCGAGGCGGCGGAGCGCTCCGCCAGCCGCCGCACCTCTTCGGCCACCACGGCAAAGCCGCGGCCGTGCTCCCCGGCGCGCGCCGCCTCGATGGCGGCGTTCAGGGCAAGCAGGTTGGTCTGCTCGGCAATCTCCGTGATCGCCTGGGTGATCTGGCCGATCTGGGCGGAGAGCTGTTCGAGATCGCGGATCTTCGCCATGGCCTGTGCCACCGCGGTGCGGATCCGCCCGATGCCGTCCAACGTCTGCTCCACCACGGTCACGCCCTCGCGCGCCGTGGCGGTCGCGTGGGCCGAGCCCTCGGCCATGGCAACCACGGTGGCCGCGACCTGCTCGATCTCGGCCCGGACCTCATCCAGCAGCCGGGCGGCCTGGGCCACCTCGCCCGCCGTCTGCCCGGAGCCGGAGGCGATCTGCTGTATGGTGACCTCCATCTGCTCCACCGACTGGCGCGCCTCAGTCGAGGTGAGCGAGAGCGTCCCGCCGTTGGCGCGGACCTCCTCCACCGCCCGGACCGTCAGCTCCGCGTGGCGGGTCGACTGCCCGGCCGACTCCCGCATGGCCGCGGCGGCGCCCAGGACGGCCTCGGTGGAGAGGGTGACCCCCTCGATCAGCTGGCGAATCTCCTGCTGCAGGCGCGAGATGTCCAGCATCTCGTCCACCTCGTTCCGCGGGCGGCGGGCCGCGTCGGGATCGATCCGGAGGTCGCCCTCGCCCAGCCGCCGGAGCGTGGCGGCCGCCTGCCGCAGCGGACGGCTGAGGACGTTGGAGAGGAGCAGCGCCACCGCCACCCAGATCGCCACCGATGCCAGGGTGAAGCCCGCGGCGGTCCAGAGCGCCTCCCTCAGCACCCTGGTGACCGCGGTGACGTCGTAGTCGATGCCGGCGAAGCCGACGACCTTGCCCGAGCCGTCACGCAGCGGGTGGATGGCGCTCTTCCACTCGCCCAGCTCGTCGGCGTAGATCTCCGACGCTGCGGGGACGCCCCCGAGTGCGGAGGTGATCGCATCCGCGAAGGTGCCGGGCGGGATGGCGTACTCCGCGCCGGGCATCATCACGGCCGGGTAGACGAAGGCGATCCGCGGGTTGCCGGTGCCGTCGGCGACCACGCCGTAGACCAACGCCGCGCCGGTGTCGGCGGCGAACCCACTGGCCATCGCCATGTACCGCTCATAGAGCCCCGCGTCTCCGCCCGCCGCCAGCCGGACCATGTCGTCGCCATTGATCTGCGCCGTCAGAACCGCGGCCAGTTTGGACTGTTCGCTCTCGAGCCGTTCGAGGATCATGTCCTGAGTCCGTATGTACGTGAGGCAGCCCAGCAAGGCGGTCAGGAGAACTCCCGGCGTGACAATCCAGGTGATCAGGCGGAGACGTAGTCTGCGTATGGGGTCGCGGATCATGACGAGTTGACCTCCCTGTATAGTATAACCTTTAACAATTCAAGGATAGATAATAAGCACTTATTGAGCAACGGGGTTTCTGTTACAGTTTCGTTACACGGTGTTCGCCCTCGTCACCGCTGAAAATAGAAAGGGGCCCGCGCCGGGCCCCGTGGGGAGGTCTCCCCATTCAGCACCGACGCGAGCCGATTCCAAGGGGCCGGACCGCCATGGCCTCGCAGGGCTCCGGCGCCGCCCGATATGGCTAGCTCAGGCCCTCCGGCGGGTTCAGCAGGTCGCGCGGGGTGATGATCCCGAGGAGCGCCTCGTCCTCCCGGCCGCTCTCCGTGATCAGGAGCGCCTCCAGGGCCGCCTGCCGCTTGCCTTTCCCGGGGGTGAAGAGCTCGGCGGCGTCGTACCATGTGGCGCTGCGGGGGACGAAGGCCACCCGCCGCCCCCCGAACGGGTCGTGGCGCAGGGCGTCGGCCACCGTCGCGCCGGCGACGTCCACACCGCCGGTGGCGAGGGAGTCGGCGAGCCACTGGGCGATGCAGCGGGAGGTCAACAGCCCGGCGAAGCGCGCTCCCCGGAACGCCGGGAACTGGGTGTAGTGGTACTCGCGGATCCACCGGAGCGGCTTCGCGAGGGGATCGTCGACGTCCAGCCGCCGCACCTCCCGGCGGAACATGGGGTAGACGCGGGGCGGGTTGATGATGACCTCCGCCAGCCGCTCGATGGCCTCCACCACCTCAGGGCGGGGGTCGGCGATGATGCGGGCCGGGTACTCCTTGTCGTGGACGATGGCGTTGCGCAGCGCCCCGAACTCCTTCAGGTCGTCGGCGTACCGGCGGACCACGCTGAACCGCTTCGCCGCCTGGTCCACCACCGAGGCGAAGCCGAAGCGGGAGCGGTCGATGTCGAGCAGGTCCCGCAGGTGGTCGTCGATCTGGTTGTACGCCCTGATGAACCGTTCCGCTGACATCGGCGCCTCACCTCAGGGCCGAGGTTCGGCACCGGGTCCGCAATCTCCTACCGGGCGGGGTGGGGCTGCGTGCCCCTGCCGCTTCGGCAGGGACGGCCCCGTCTCCGCGGGCCCGCCTCCTTGGAGGCGTCACCTCGCGTTGACGGTCGCCACCGGGTCACCGGCATCCACCGGCCCCTGGCGCTCCAGGCGCCAGGTCTGCTTCTCCTCCAGGTTCGTATACACCACCGGCGTGGCCAGCGAGGGAACGTCGCCCTGAATCGCCGCCAGGTCGACCTCGAGCAGCGGCTGCCCCGCGCTGACCTTCGCCCCCTGCGCGGTCAGGATCCGGAAGCCCCTGCCCTGGAGCTTCACCGTGTCGATCCCGACGTGGACCAGCACCTCCAGCCCGACGGCGGTGCGGATCCCCACCGCGTGGCCGGTCGGAAAGAGGTTCACCACCTCGCCGTCCACCGGGCTGACCACCCGCGCCGCGGACGTCACCTCGGGGAAGACGCAGAAGCCGTCGCCCATCATCTTCTCCGCGAAGACCAGGTCGGGTGTCTCGCCGATGGGCTTCACCTCGCCCTTGACGGGCGCTACCACCTTGATCGGCTGCTTTCTTGCGAAGAGACCAAAGACCATCGAAACCGCCCCCTACGTCAGCCGAGCCGCGTGATCTGTGCTTTAGACGATTACACTTCGTGCTGAAGAACCGCGTGCCTGCTCGTTGCGCCCCTCGCCGGCCCGCCGGCCGCCTCAGTCACCGGCTGCCCCTCTCTTCCTCCCTAGTCATTCCCCGGCGGCGCCCGCAGCGTACGGCGCCGCCTTTGCACGTGGCAGGGCTAACCATGGCAGCGCCGCCTGCATACCGTGGTGGGGAATCGCCCGCCCAACCCCCGGCGGGGGGCGGACTACTGAAGGAGGCAGGACATATGACCAGCCGCAGATCACGGCCAGCGATGCTGCTGACGGCCGCCCTGATGTCCGCCGTACTCCTGGCGGCGTGCGGCAGGGGCCCGGCCAGGACGAGCGAGAAGGTCACGGTCCGGTTCACGGAGGTCATCCACTCGATCTTCTACGCCCCGCAGTACGTGGCCCAGGCGAAGGGCTTCTTCGAGGACGAGGGGCTCGAGGTGATCGCCTCCACCGCACAGGGCTCCGACCGGGGCGTCGCCGCTCTGCTGGCCGGCACGGCGGACATCGCCATGGTGGGCCCCGAAACCACGGTCTTCGTCTACAACCAGGACTCGCCGGTGAAGGTGAAGCTGTTCGCCCAGCTCACGGCCCGTGACGGCTCCTTCCTGGTGGCCCGGGAGAAGCCCGAGGGCGAGTTCTCTTGGACCGACGTCAGGGGTAAGTCCATCATCGGCTGGCGGCCGGGCTCGATGCCGCAGCTGGTGGCCGAGGCCATCCTCCGTCGCCACGGCCTGGACCCCGAGACCGACCTGGAGTACATCGACAACCTGGCGGCGCCGGCCATGGTGGGCGCGTTCCTGAGCGGACAGGGAGATTACATACAGGTCTTTGAGCCGTCGGTCAGCCAGCTGGAGCAGGAGGGGCACGGGTACGTGGTCTCCTACCTGGGCGCCGACTACGGCGGCATGCCCTACACCGGCTTCGTCGCGACCGACAAGTTCATCGCGGAGCACCCGGACGTGATCCAGCGGTACACCAACGCCATCTACCGGGCGCAGAAGTACGTGTTCGAGACCGACCCGAAGGTGGTGGCCCGGGAGGTCGCACAGTTCTTCGAGGGGACCGACGTCGACCTGCTTGCGGCCTCCATCCAGCGCTACCGGGACGAGGGCGGCTGGGTGCGAACTCCGGTGATGAACCCCGCCGACTACGACGCCCTCCAGGACCTGATGATCGCCAGGGGCGTGCTGCAGCCCGACCAGCGGGCGCCCTTCGACGCCATCGCCACCAACCAGTTTGCCGAGGAGGCGGTCAACCGGATCAAGTAGAGGAGGTCTGGACGTGAGCCGTCCCCGCATCGCACTCGAGGAGGTCTCCCTGACCTACCTCACCCCCCGGGGGGCCACGCCGGCGCTGGCCGGAGTCTCCCTGGCGGTCTACCCGGGGGAGTTCGTCTCCATCGTCGGCCCCAGCGGGTCGGGCAAGTCCACGATCCTCTCCCTCATCGCCGGCATCCTGAGGCCCACCGCCGGGCGGGTGCTGCTGGACGGCGAGCCGGTCACCGGCCCCTCCCAGCGGGTGGGCTACATGCTCCAGCGGGACTACCTCTTCGAGTGGCGCACGGTGAGGGAGAACTGCATGATCGGTCCGGAGGTGCAGGGGCAGGACCGGGCCAGGGCCAGGGGACGGGTGGCCCGGCTCCTGCACAAGACCGGTCTTGCCGCCTTCGCGGACGCCTACCCGGACCAGCTCTCGGGCGGCATGCGCCAGCGCGCCGCGCTGGTGCGCACCCTCGCCATCGACCCCGATATCCTGCTGCTCGACGAACCCTTCTCCGCCCTGGACTTCCAGACCAAGCTGATGCTCGCCGACGAGATGTGGAGCCTGCTGAAATCGGAACACAAGACGGCGCTGCTGGTCACGCACGACATCTCCGAGGCCATCTCCATGTCCGACCGGGTGATCGTGCTCTCCCAGCGGCCCGGGCGGGTGAAGTCGGTCCACGAGATCACCTTCGCCGGGCCGGAGCGCCCCGTTCCGTTCAAGGCGCGGAGCGCACCGGAGTACGGCGGCTACTTCCAGCGCATCTGGTCCGAGCTGGACCAGCCCGGGAGGTGAGCGTCCGTGCGCGATGAGGAGTTGCTTGCCCGGTACCGCCGCGCCCAGCGGCGCCGCCGCTGGTCCGTGACGGCCGCCCAGGCGGCCCTGTTGGCCGGCTTCCTGGCGCTGTGGGAGCTGGCCGCGGCCCGCTACTGGGTGAACCCGATGCTGACCAGCCGCCCCTCCGCGGTCTGGCGGACCCTGCTCGACCTGACCGCCTCGGGCTCGCTCTGGCGGCACGTGGGGGTCACCCTCCAGGAGACGCTGGCCGGCTTTGCGGTCGGCATGGCGCTGGGCATGGCCGTCGCCGTGGCGCTCTGGTGGTGGCCCGCCCTGGCGGCGGTGCTCGACCCCTACCTGGTAGTGCTCAACGCCCTGCCCAAGATCGCCCTCGGCCCCATCTTCTACATCTGGCTCGGCCACCAGTGGTCGGTCTACGGCATGGCCGTGGCGATCTCGGTGATCGTCACCATCGTGATGCTCCACGCCGGCTTCGGCGAGGTGGAGCAGAATCAGATCCTGGTCATGCGCACGTTCGGCGCGACCCGGGCGCAGATCCTGCAGAAGGTGGTCATCCCCGCCTCGCTGCCCACCCTGATGGCCGCGCTGAAGGTGAACATCGGTCTGACGCTGGTAGGCGTGATCGTAGGCGAGTTCCTCTCCGCCCGGGCGGGCCTGGGCTACCTGATCATCTACGGCGGCCAGGTCTTCCAGATGCAGCTGGTGATGACCTCGGTGGTGATCCTCGCGCTGATCTCCGCCGTGCTCTACCTGGCCGTGACCTGGGCGGAGCGGCTCGTGGCCCGGCTCCTCCACCTGCCGACCCGGAGCTGACTCCGCCCGGGCCCGTCCCGACCCGTGCTCCATCCGGGTAGAGGCTTTGCGCAACTTATGGCAGGAGTTCCCCGTCTTACCGTGGAAGGAAAGCAGGCTTCCCGGACGACAGGGGGGTTCCAGCTTGACTCGCAGAAACAGGTCACAACGGGTACACCGCAGGGCTCTGCTGATCCTGGCCTCGGGCGCCTGCGCCTGGTGGCTTTTGTGGCGCTTCGGCTACGCAGGTTCCTGGCAGACCGCCGGCCTCGCCGCGCTGGTCTGCTTCCTCCTGCTGCTCAATCAGCGGAGCGCCGCGCGGCGAACGGCGGCGCCCTCCCGCCGGTGGGAGGGATCCGTGGCGGACCCGGTCGGCGAGCCCCTGCCATCCCGGCGCCGCCGGCCCAACGCCGTGAGCGAGGCGTACAACACGTATCCCGGCACGCAGTCCGATGCGCAGCAGGCGCAGCAGAGCCACCCGCCTGCCCGCGCCCCGCGCCTGACGGCGTTCACCACCCAGGGGCTGGTGACCGACGGCACCCGCGAGGCGCCGTCCCGGATGCCGCCCCCGGTCCCGCCGCCCATCTTCGGCAATCCGGCCTCGCGGCCCATCGTCGCGGGGATGGAGCACACCGCCCGCAGGGCCCAGCCGCAGCCCGCCGAGGCGGAACAGGGGACACAGGAAGACGCGCCGGTGGCGGGGAGCGCGGCGCAGTCGACGGCTGCACCGGTTCGCGCAACCGAACTTCAGCCTTCGAGCGCTCCGACAACCGTGACCGCATCGCAGCCGGCAGACGCTCCGGTTCTCGCAACCGAACCGACGAGCGCTCCGGCAACCGTGACCGCATCGCAGCCGACAGACGCTCCGACACTCGAGGCGGCGCAGCAGGCGACCGGTGCACCTCCACCCCGGACCGCACCGCACGCGGCGGATGCACCGCCGCCCGGTATCTCATCGCAACCGGCGGGCTCACCGGCACTCGGGACCGAACCGCAATCAAATGGCGTGTCGATTCTTGGAGTCGCGGCCGTCGTACCAACGCCGGGGGCAGCGCCTGATTCGGCGGATATCTCGTCACCGGGCACTGTACGGCAACCAGCGCATGCGCCTGTACCGGAGACCGCGCCGCGCCCCGCCCACGCGCCGGTCCCAGGGGCTGCGCTGCAATCCCCGCAAGCGCATGCTCCAGAGGCTGCGCCGCAATCCACGCAAGGACATGCTCCGGGGGCTTCGCCGCAATCCACGCAAGCGCCCGCTCCCGGGGCTGCGTGGCAACCCAGGCCCTTCTCTGCGCCGGGGATCACAGCGCAGCCGCCGTACACCGGGACAGCCGAAACCGCCGCACCGTCTGCTGTCCCGGAGTCTGCGCCCGCGCCGAACCTGGCGGACGACGAAGTCGCCGTGGCCGCGGATCCCCGGGTCGCTGCGGACGGCGGCGCAGCTCCAGTCCGCCCCGGCCTGCCCGGGCTCACGCCCGCCGAACGGTTCTCCCTGGGGCTGGACGCCTCACCGGCGGCGCCTGACGCGGGCGCGCCGGCCGCGCCCGCATACGTCCTCCCCTCCCTCGACCTCCTCCCCCTGCCGGCCAGCGAGCGAGGGCTCTCCGAGGACGAGATCCTCGAGCGCGCCTCCCTGCTGGAGCAGACCCTCGCCAGCTTCGGCGTGGAGGCCACCGTGGTGGACTTCTCCTTCGGTCCGGCCGTCACACGGTACGAGCTGCAGCCGGCGCCGGGCGTGCGGGTCAACAAGTTCACCGCCCTGGCGGATGACATCGCCCTCGCCCTGGCGGCTGTCGACGTGCGGGTGGAGGCGCCCATCCCCGGCAAGTCGGCCGTCGGCATCGAGGTGCCCAACAAGGAGCGGCTGGCGGTGCCGCTGCGGGAGGTCCTCCAGTCGCCGGAGTTCCAGGAGAGCCCGTCGAAGCTGACCGTCGCCCTGGGCAAGGACAACTCCGGCCACCCCGTGGTGGGCGACCTGGCCCGGATGCCGCACCTCCTGATCGCGGGGTCCACGGGTTCCGGCAAGTCCGTCTGCGTCAACGCCATCATCTGCTCCCTGCTCTACAAGGCCCGGCCCGACGAGGTCAAGATGCTGATGATCGACCCCAAGATGGTCGAGCTCTCCATGTACAACGGCATCCCCCACCTGATCGCGCCGGTGGTCACCGACGTCCGCAAGGCCGCCGGCTACCTGAAGGGCGCCGTGAAGGAGATGGAGGCCCGCTACGAGCTCTTCGCCGCGAGCGGCGTCCGAAACATCGAGCAGTACAACCGGCAGGTCGCCCTGGAGACAGGATCGGGTTCCGACCGTTCCCGGCAGCCCCTGCCCTACATCGTCGTCTTCATCGACGAGCTGGCCGACCTGATGATGGTCGCGCCGGTGGACGTCGAGGACGCCATCTGCCGCCTCGCCCAGATGGCCCGGGCCTGCGGCATCCACCTGGTCATCGCGACCCAGTCGCCCCGGGTGGACGTGATCACCGGCCTCATCAAGGCGAACATCCCCTCCCGTATCGCCTTCGCCGTCTCGTCCCAGGTCGACTCCCGGGTGATCCTGGACGCCGCCGGCGCCGAGCGGCTGCTGGGCCGGGGCGATATGCTCTACCACCCCACCGGCCTCCCCAAGCCGATCCGGGCGCAGGGCGCCTACATCAGCGAGGCCTCGGTGGAGGAGCTGGTCCGGTTCGTGAAGGCCCAGGGCACCCCGGAGTACACGGCCCAGGAGGTACCCGTGGAGAACGGCAGCCGCCGCGGGGCCCGAAGCGGCGCAGAGGAGCAGGCGTCCTCGACGGCGGTGGACGAGGCCCTCCCGGAGGCGGCCCGCATCATCATCGAGCACGGCCACGCCTCGGTCTCCCTGCTGCAGCGGCGGCTGCGCTGCAACTACACCAAGGCCACACGCCTGATCGACGAGCTGGAGGCGATGGGTCTGGTGGGCCCGCACCAGGGCTCGAAACCCCGGGAGGTGCTGGCCACCATGGCCACCTGGCACGAGCTGTTCGGCAACCGGTCGGGCGGGACCGGATCCGGCCAGCCGGTCGAGTGAGGGGGTGACACAGATGGCGATTCGCACCGTGCGGGTGACCACGCCGGAGCAGATGGAGGCGGCCTTTGCGATCCGGCGCAAGGTGTTCATCGAGGAGCAGAGCGTCCCGCCCGAGGAGGAGCTGGACGCCCTCGACCAGACCGCTGCCCACGTGCTCGCCCTGGACCCCGGCGGCCGCCCGGTGGCCACGGGGCGCATCATCCCCTACGGCGAGCGGACCGGCAAGCTGCAGCGCATCGCGGTGCTGAGCGAGTTCCGGGGCGGGGGCTACGGCCGGGCCGTGGTCGAGGCCCTGGAGGAGATCGGGCGGAGCATGGGCTTCAGCCGCTTCGTTCTGGGCGCTCAGACCCACGCCGAGGCGTTCTACCGCAAGCTCGGGTACCGGACCACGTCGCCCGAGGTCTTCCTGGACGCCGGCATCCCGCATGTGCATATGGAGAAGATCGCAGCGGAATAGCGGAAAGACCTGGCGGTGCCCTCCTGTGGGCCGCCAGGTCTTTCCGCGGTTCACCCGCGCCGTCCCGTCCGGCCTGACTGGTGCCGGGGCTCAGGCGCAGGTCGCGCACGTCGTTTGCACTTGCACCTAACTTCTCCCTCGGTGGCGTTGTCATTGAGGGTGAAAGGCCGGGTGAGCAGATGAGCGAGTGGCACCTGGTGGGGGCCGCACAGGCCGGAGACCACGAGGCATTCGCCTGCCTTGTGCAGCGGCACGACGCCTTCCTCAGAGGACTCGTGGCCCATTACGTCAGCGGCGAGGACGTCGACGACGCCGTGCAGGAGATCTGGTCTGCGGTGTACCGGAAGCTGTGGCAGTTGGAGCGGGGAGACCGCTTCCCGGCCTGGCTGAGGACGCTGGTCTACTACCAATGCGTCAACTTCCGTAAGGCCCGTCAGAGACACCGGCGTGTGGAGGCGTACCTGAGCGCTGACGGATGGCTGCACATCGCGGAGTGCATCGCGTCAGATCACCTGAGTGTGGAGGAACTCGTGGAACGCGCCGAGACCCGCAACTGGGTGATCCGCCTCCTGGAGGGCCTGCCGGCTGACTACGGGCAGCTCCTGCGACTGCGGTTCCTGCACCACCTGTCCTATGCAGAGATCGCCGCCATCGCAGGCCTGCCCGCGAGCAGTGTGAAGTGGCGTCTCCACGAGGCCAGGCGACTGCTCAAGGCTGCGATCATGCGGCAAGCACGGAAGGGAGAGAAGGTGCGTGAAGCAGGTGGGTTCCGACACGATCTACGCGCTCCTGAAAGAGATCAAGGCCGTGGCGATGAACGCGTCCCTCACCGGCGCGCTCGAGGACAGCAGCCGTGCGTTGGCGGAGATGTACAACCGCTGCGTTGACACGCTCGAGGAGCAGGGCGACAGACTCGTGGGGTCTCTCTTCCCCCAACTTGACCCCGACGAGGCGAACATGGATGAGATCGGGGCCCTGGCCTCCCTCCTCGCCCAGTACCTAAGGCCGAAGGAACAGAGTTCCACCGGTGGATCCGGCCCACTGGATGATGAGGAGTAAGTGACCGGCCCGGGCCTTACACTCCAGTCCAGCGCAGTCAAGGCGGTGCACCTGCGTGCACCGCCTTGCTTCGTGTCACGGCTACTCGCCCATCAGGAGCCGGGCGTACGGCGAATCGACCGGGATCACGATCGTCGGCTTGCCGTTCAGCGTCGTCCGGTAGGACTCCAGCGTGCGGTAGAAGGCGTAGAACTCGGGGTCGGCGCCGTAGGCCTCGTTGTAGATCCGCGCGGCCTCGGCCTCGCCCTCGGCCTCGATCTCCGCCGCCTGGCGGCGGGCCTCGGAGACGATCAGCGTCGCTTCCTTGTCGGTGCGGGCCCGGATGTTGGCCGCCTGCTCGTCGCCCTGCGACAGGTAGTCCTGGGCGATCTTCGACCGCTCGGACTTCATGCGGTTGTAGACCGACTCCATGTTCTGCTCGGGCAGGTCGGTCCGCTTCAGCCGCACGTCGTGGACCGTGATGCCGTAGTTGGCCAGCGACTCGTTGACCAGCTGGGTGACCTGGGCGTTCAGGTTTCCCCTGGCGGACTCGCCCTCGGAGATGATCTCACCGAACCGGAGCTTGCCCAGCACGCCGCGCACGGTGGAGTAGACCGCCGCGTCGATGCGCTGCTCGGCCCGGACGGTGGTCTGGGTGTTCTGCACGAAAAGCAGCGGGTCGGTGATCTGCCAGACGGTGTAGTGGTCGACGATGATCGGCTTCTGGTCGGCCGTCAGCACGTCGGCCGGGTTGCTGTCGTACACCATGCGGTGCTTGGGCAGCGTCTGCGCGGTCTGCAGCAGCGGGATCTTGAAGGTGGGCCCGGCCTCGGTCTGGACCCGCTGCACGACGCCGGTCCAGGAGCGGATGACCAGGTACTCGTCCTCCCGCACGAAGATCACCTGGCTCAGGGCGCCGAAGACCAGTGCGATGAGCGCGATCCAGATCAGGAGCCCCCTGACCTCGCCGGGCTGCACATTGACCTTCAGCTCGATGGGCTCACGGTTGGGATTCACTGTCCGCCACCCCCTCCCGGCACGATCGGCAGGTACTTCACCGTGCCGTCAGACGAGTCCATGATCACGATCTCCGCCCCGGGCAGGATCTGCTCCAGCGTCTCCAGCAGCAGCCGCTTCCGGGTGACGGTCGGGTTCGCCTTGTAGGCCTCGTAGATGGCCTTGTACTGCGCCACGTCGCCCAGGGCCTGGTTGATGCGGGCCTGCTTCCGCGCCTCCGCCTGCTCCAGCAGCTGCCGGGCCTCGGCCCGGGCCTGCGGGATGCGCTCGGCCTCGTACTTGCCGGCCTCGTTGATCTTGGTCTGCTGCGCCTCCCGGGCGTCGGTGACCGCCTTGAACTCGGCCGCGACCTGCTTCGGCGGCTCCACGTCCTGCAGCTTCACGTCGATGATCTGGATGCCGGTGCCGTAGGCGTTCATCAGCTCGACCAGCTGGCGCTCCACCTCGTCCTGGATCTCGAACTTGCCCGTGGTGATGGCGAAATCGAGGCCCGTGGTGCCCATGACGGAGCGCAGCGAAGCGGCCGTGGCGTTGCGGAGGAGCCGCTCCGGATCATCGACCGCGAACAGGTACTGCTGGATGTCCTGAACGCGCCACTCCACCAGCAGGTCGGCCCACACCAGGTTCTCGTCGCCCGTGATCATCAGCGCCTCGTCCTCCACGAGCCTCACCTGGCCGCCCTGCTCACGGAAACCGAACTGCAGCTCCTGCGTCTGCTTCGTCGGCACGACCACCACCGTCTCCAGCGGCCAGGGCAGCTTGGTGTGCAGGCCCTTCTCCACCTGCCGGGTGGCGCGCCCCATCGTCAGCACCAGCGCCGACTCGTGCTCCTCCACGCGGAACCACGTCGTCAGCGCCAGGTCGGCCACGAGGGCCACCAGCAGCAGCCCCAGAAGCGCTCGCCGTATCAGTCGCACCTGCTCGACCTCCTTTGATCACACCTTGACCATTCCAGGTAAAAGATGCGGGACACCGGGCGATTGGTTCAGGGGAATGCCCGATTTCTTCAGCACCTGCTGACGTTCGCCTGCGGAGCGCAGTGCGCCGGCCCGGCGCTCCCCCCATCGGGCATACTACGGCGCAGGAGGTGTGGGTGATGCTGCGTGGCGACGTGGACCGCTTCTACCGGGCCCTCCGGCAGGAGTATCCAGACCCGCCGCCGGGCCCCGTACAACGGCTCGACCACGTCAGGGAGATCGCGACGTACTACGCGCGACTCACCCAGGAAGAGCGACACCTCATGCTGGCCTGGGCAAAGAAGGAGGAGAGCGGCATCGGGATGATCCCGCTCGCGCTCTCCGCGATCCCGTTCTTCGGCCTGATCGTCAGCTCCCGGCTCCAGGAGCTGTTCAACCAGCTGCCCATCTGGCAGATCTTCCTGTTCTGGCTGCTGTTCGCCACCTTCGTGCTGCTCGGCTTCTACATCCACCAGCGGCAGAAGGCGTACACGGCGCTCCACATCGCGCTGCTGGAGCAGGCCATCAAGGCGGAGGAGAACCGCATGCGCCATCAGGCCACCTCCGGGTTCCCGGGGTCTGAGGCCAGGCCCGAGCCCCGTCCGGAGGAAGCGCGCGACCAGGAGCCCCCGGCGCAGGAGAGCACCATCGCCCTCCCGCCGGCCCCCGGACCGCACTGACGACACACGATGCAGCACCGGCGGCGAACGGCAACGATGCGCCGCGGCAACGGGGCCCCCCCTGTCCTTAGAAGGCGGGCAGCTCCTCGCCCGAGAGCACCCGCCGCTGCACGGCCACCACGGCCTCGGGCCGGATCCGGGCGCGCAGGAGGGCGGCCAGCGAGGCATCCGCGGACCGGACCAGCATGACGGCCTCCGTGTCGCCCGCAGGGGGGCTCTTCTGCCGCCGCAGCGGCAGCGTCTTGAGCCCGGGCGGGACCAGCGGCGCCCCGCCGTCCCAGACGGTGGCGTCGATCTGGCCGCGCAGCAGCAGCGACATCGCCTGGCCGTACGAGATTTCGACCATCTCCACCGACCTGCCCCGGCACTCGTCGAGGGTCAGCCGCATATGGTCATGGGAAGCGGGGTCCACGCCGACCCGCATCCCGTCGGCGATGCCGTCGGCATCCGCACGCACGAGCAGGACGTGCTCACCCACGCTGGACCCCGGGCCGAAGGAGAGCACCAGCCGCAGGTCGCCCGCGCCAGCCTCCGCCTCCCAGGCCATGCGGGAGGCGATGGCGAAGTCGAACCGCCCGGTGCGCAGGAGCTGGACGCGGCTGCGCCCGCCGCGCACCTGCGCCAGCACCAGCGGGATCTCAGCCTGTGCGAAGGCGCGCGTCAGCCCCGTGGCCAGGCCGGCGAAGTGGAGCGAGTAGGCCACGGGCATGACGCCGATGACGGTGGCCAGCCCGGCGCGGGCCATCAGCTTGGGGTAGTCCAGCCGGGTGATGAACGACCCCAGGCTGCCCCGGCGCTCCAGCGCCACGGCCCCCTCGTCGGTCAGCAGCTTCAGGGCGGCCTGGACGGTCCCGCGGCCCGTGCCGAACTCGGCGGCCAGCTCGCCCACGGACGCCAGGCGGTCGCCCACCCGGTGCGCCGCCAGCCGGCGCGCCAGCTCCTCGGCCACGGAGCCGTACCGGTGGAGCACGGCCTCCACCTCCCTCATCAGGCGATGAAACAAGTCTATTGTAGCAGACAAAGGCGCCTGCAGCCTCTGCATGACGTGCTGGCCGCGCGGGCGCTCCCGCCTCCCCTCCGCCGTTTTCGCCGGGGAGCGAGTCGGTTGTCCGCCGCGCGCACACCCGCTACACAGCGGCGACTCCGCGCGCGGGCCGGCTTCACCTTCCGCGCCGGGAGCCCCTGCCGCCGCAGTCGCCCGAACACGTGCGAATTCCCTTGCAATGAAGGAAACCCGACCGCCCGGGGCGAACCCTCATGTGATGAGGGAACCTTCACACCGCGCCGTGAAGTGCGGCTGCCTGCACCCCGGTCGACTCCCGGTAATCGGGTCCGGGGCGTCCTCGGTCGTGCCGTCTCTCTGTGCGCCCAATCGTACAGGTTTCTGTACGATATCCGGCCCCGGTTTCCTCCGACGTGCGACTAACCTGAGAGGAAGTGATCCCGCATGATCAGCACGCAGACCCTCGCCGGCGAACTGAAGGCGCTGCTCGGGGAGGACCGCGTCCTCACCGAGCCCGAGCAACTCACCCAGCGCGCCGTGGACACGTGGCCGCTGCGGCTGGTCCAGCAGGTGGCGGGCGCGCAGCCGGTCCTGCCGCGCCTGGTCCTGCGCCCCCGGTCCACCGCCGAGGTCGCCCGGGCCCTGGCGTACCTCAGCGAGCGGGGCGTCCCCGTCGTGCCCTACGGCGGCGGCTCCGGCGTCACCGGCGGGGCGGTCCCCACCGCGGAGAGCGTCGTGCTCGATCTGGGTGCGATGAACCAGATCCTCTCCCTCGACGCCGACAACATGACGGTCACGGTGCAGCCGGGCGTCCTGCTGGCCGACCTGGAGCGCTGGGTGAATGAGCGGGGCTTCATCACCGGCCACTACCCCCAGTCCATCGACGTGGCCCAGGTGGGCGGGCTGGTGGCCACCTTCAGCGCCGGGCAGTTCTCCACCAAGTACGGCAACATCGAGGACATGCTGGCAGGGCTGGAGGCGGTGCTGCCGTCCGGCGAGGTGGTGCGCGTCCACTGCGTGCCGCGGCGCGCGGTCGGCCCCGACCTGCGCCACCTCTGGATCGGCTCCGAGGGCACGCTCGGCGTGATCACCGAGGTGACCCTCAAGCTCTTCCCGAAGCCCGCCGAGCGCTGGATGCAGGCCTACGCCGTGCCCTCCATGCGGCAGGGCCTGGCGATCATCCAGCGGTTCATGCAGGCCGGCTGGAAGCCGGCGGTGGTCCGCCTCATCGACTTCATCGAGGCCGCCCGGCTGCTGCAGGATACCATGCCAGGGGAGGAGGCGCTCCTGATTCTGCTCTCCGAGGGACCGTCGGGCTGCCCCGCCGTGGAGGGCGCCGCGCTGGACGCGATTGTGCGGGACGGCGGCGGCCGCCCCATGGGCGAGCGGCCGGTGGAGCTCTGGCTGGAGCGGCGCAACGACGTCCACGAGTTCGACCAGTACATCAACATGGGCATCATCGTCGACACCATCGAGGTGGCCGCCCCCTGGACCCGCATCGCCGACATCTACGAGCAGGTGACGACCCGGGTGAGGGCCGAGGTGCCAGAGCTCGTCATCATCATGGGCCACTCCTCCCACAGCTACATCCAGGGCACCAACCTCTACTTCATCTTCGGCGCCCAACCGCCGCGGGACCCCGCCGAGGTGGAGCGGGTCTACTGGTCGGTCTGGGAGCGGGTGATGGCGATCACGCGGGAGTGCGGCGGCACCATCTGCCACCACCACGGCATCGGCAAGCTCCGGGCCCGCTGGGTGCCGGAGGAGCTGGGCAGCGCCTGGCCGCTGCTCCGCCGGCTGAAGCAGGCCCTGGACCCGGGCGGCGTGATGAACCCGGGCACCCTCCTTCCGCCCGAGTGACGGCCCCCTGGTGCACCCGAAGGAGGTGGTTGCGGTGACCCAGTATCCGTTCAGCGCAGCGGGCCGTGCGGCCGCGCTGCAGCGGCTGGCAGCGGAGACGTTCGACCTGCTGGTCGTCGGCGGCGGCATCACCGGAGCGGGTCTCGCCCGCGACGCGGCCCTGCGCGGGCTCCGCGTGGCCCTGGTGGAGAAGGAGGACTTCGGGCACGGCACGTCCAGCCGCTCCTCCAAGCTGGTCCACGGCGGCCTGCGCTACCTGGCCTACGGTGAGGTCCGCCTGGTGCGGGAGTCCGCCCGGGAGCGGGCGGTGCTCCGGCACATCGCCCCCCACCTCGTCCACCCGCTGCCCTTCGTCTTCCCCCTCTTCCGGGGCGACAGCACGGCCTTCTACCGGGCCGGTCTCATCCTGTACGACCGGCTGGCCGGCGTCTCGCCGGGCGAGAAGCACCGCATGCTCGACCCGGTCGCCGTGCGGGAGTGGGCCCCCGGGCTGCGCGAACCCCTGACCGGCGGCATCGTCTACGGTGAGTACATCACCGACGACGCCCGCCTGACGATGGAGAACGCCCGCGCTGCCGCCGAACTGGGCGCAGCGGTGGCCAACCACGTGTGCGCCACCGGCTTCCTGCAGGACGGCGACCGGGTGGTGGGCGCTACCGTGGAGGACGCCCTTTCCGGGAACGCCTTCCCCGTGACCGCCCGCGTGGTGGTCGTCGCCACGGGGCCGTGGGCGGAGCAGACGCTCGCCGCCGGTTCGATGTCGCCCCCCAAGCACCTGCTGCTCAGCAAGGGGGTGCACCTGCTCCTGCCGGCGGACCGCCTGCCGCTGGCGGGGGCCGTCACCCTGCGGCTCCCGGACGGCACCATGGGGTTCGCCATCCCCCGCTGGGGGTACGTCTACGTGGGCACCACGGACGTGCAGTACGCGGGCAGCATCGACGCCCCGGAGGCCGACCCCGCCGCCGTCGGGCACCTGCTGCACCTGGTGCAGTCCTCCTTCCCCGAGGCCGGCATCACGGAGGACGACATCGTCGCCACCTGGGCCGGCGTCCGGCCGCTGATCGCGCAGCCGGGCAGGTCCCCGCGCGACACCTCCCGGCACGACGAGGTGTGGCGCATCCAGCCGGGCCTGCTCGCCATCGTCGGCGGCAAGCTGACGACGTACCGGCAGATGGCCAACCGGGTCATGACCCAGGTGGCCCGGGAGCTGGGGCGAGACCTGGGCGACAACCGCCGGACCGCCGCCGAGCCCCTTCCGGGCGGACGGGTCGGCGCGGCCGGGTTCGGCGCATTCCGGGACCGGATGCTCGCTGCGTACGACGCGGCCGGCGTCCCCGCCCGGGCCACCGACCGCATCGCCTGGCTCTACGGCGGGGGCATGGAGACGCTCCTGGCCTACGGGGCCGAGGACCCCGCCTGGCTGCAGCCCCTGGCCCCTGGCGCGCCCGCCCTGCGCGGCGAAGTCCGCCTGGCGGTGGAGCAGGAGATGGCGCTCACCCTCACCGACTTCATGGACCGCCGCTCGGCCCTGCTGCTGTTCAGCAACGACCAGGGCCGCGCCGCCGCACCCGAGGCCGCCCGGATCATGGGCGACCTGCTGGGCTGGAGCGAGGAGAAGCGCGCCGCCGAGATGGAGGCGTACCGCGCGGTGGCCGATCGCCACGCCGTGCACCGCGTGGCGGCTGCCGCAGAGCCCGTGGGATAGCATCCGAACGCCTGGTGCGGGACGACGGCCGACACCGCCGGGCCCGATGACGGCGGACAGCACGGCGCGGGCCGCCGTCGGACGCTACCGATCCCGATGACGGCGGACAGCACGGCGCGGGCCGACGTCGGACGCCACCGATCCCGATGACTGCGGACAGCACGGGGCGGGCCGACGTCAGACGCCACCGATCCCGATGACGGCGGACATCACGGCGCGGGCCGACGTCGGACACCACCGATCCCGATGACGGCGGACAGCACGGGGCGGGACGACGGCGGATGCCACCGGGCCCGATGACGGCGGACAGCACGGCGCGGGCCGCCGTCGGACGCCACCGGGCCCGATGACGGCGGACGCCACGAGCAGGGGTGCTGGCGGACACCGCCGGGACCGATCACCGCAGGTGACGGTGACCCGTCAGCGTTCACGCGCTGCAGGGAGCACGGCCTCCGGTGCCGAACCTCTCCCGCATGAGCAACCTCGAACTACTCGCCAAGGAGATCATCGCCTGCGAGCGCTGCCCCCGCCTCCGTGCGTACTGCGCGGAGGTGGGGCGCATCCGCGTCCGCCGCTATCGAGACCAGGAGTACTGGGCCCGCCCGGTTCCCGGCTTCGGCGATCCCGCAGCCCGCCTGCTGATCCTCGGCCTCGCACCGGGCGCCCACGGCGCCAACCGCACCGGCCGCATGTTCACCGGAGACGACTCCGGCCGCTGGCTCTACGGCGCCCTCTTCGACGCCGGCTTCGCCAACCAGCCCCAGGCGGTGAGCCGGGACGACGGCCTGCAGTTGACGGATGCCTACGTGAGCAACGTCGTGCGGTGCGCGCCGCCGGACAACAAGCCGACCGCGGCCGAGATCGCCGCCTGCCTCCCCCACCTGGAGGCGGAGCTCGGCTTGCTCCCCAACGTTCGGGTGGTCCTGGCGCTGGGGCGGATCGCCTTCGACACCTACGTCCGCCTCCGGCGCGCACAGGGGCACGACCTCGGCCGGCCCGCCTTCCGCCACGGAGCCGAGTACCACTTCCCCGGGCTGCCGGTGCTGCTCTGCAGCTACCACCCCAGCAGGCAGAACACAAACACCGGGGTGCTCACCCCGGTGATGTGGCGGACCATATTCGCGCGGGCGCGGGAGCTGGTGGACGCCTCGCCCTAGTGCGGTCCGGGACCCCAGTGCGCGTTGCGCCGTCGTGCGGTGCCGGGCCATCCGTGCATGGTTCGCCGTCGTGCAGACCCGGGACCCTTACCCCAGCGTGGTGTCCAGCAGCATCATGATGATGAAGCCGACCAGCAGCATGTACGTGGCGGTGCGCTCGTTGCCGCGCTCGTGCGTCTCGGGGATGATCTCGTCGCTGATGACGAAGAGCATCGCCCCGCCGGCGAAGGCCAGCGCCCACGGGAGGATGGGGTTTGCCAGCGTGACGGCGGCCACGCCCAGCAGCCCGCCCACTGGCTCGACCAACCCGGTGAGGAGCGTGATGAAGAAGACCTGCCCCACCGGGTAGCGCTCGGCCAGGAGCGCCAGCGCCACCGCCATCCCCTCGGGGACGTTCTGGATGCCGATGCCGGCGGCCAGGCTCAGGCCGCTGCCCAGGTCGCCGCTCCCGAAGCCGACGCCCACGGCCAGCCCTTCGGGGAAGTTGTGGATCGTGATGGCGATGATGAACAGCCAGATACGCTGCAGGGTCGAGGTGGCCGCACCGCCTTCCGGCCCTTTGATGAAGTGCTGGTGGGGCGAGTAGCGGTCCACCAGGTCGAGGAACAGACCTCCCAGGAAGAGGCCGGCTCCGGCCACCAGCGCGCCGCGCAGGCCGCCGCCGGCCCTCTCCATTGCCGGGATGAGCAGGCTGAAGACCGTGGCCGCCAGCATGACGCCCGCGGCCATTCCGAGCATGCCGTCGTAGATGCGTGGCGATACCTTGCGGGTGATGACGGCCGGAACCGCTCCAACAACTGTCGCCAGACCCGCCGCCAGGCTGGCCACCAACCCGAGGACGATCGGGTTTGCACTCAGCAACCCAGTCATCGGTTTACCGACCTCCCGGGTGCATTTTACCACGTGTTACATACCACTGTAACCATCCCGCTTCCTGGTGCGACTTCCACCGCTCCTCCCCGGCACCTTCCCCGCTGCGCGCCCGAGGGTGCCTGAGTCTGGGTTCCTCACCCAACCGGGAACCCCCTCGTACGCACCCCCGTGGTACGTGAGTTTGGGCTCCTCGGTCACACCCCCGATACTCCGGCTCGTGTGCACCCCAGGGTACCTGAGTGCGGGCTCCGCGCTCACGCCCCGGCACTTCTCCTCGTCCACGCCCGAGGGCAATCAGGTACGGGCTCCCTCCCCGGGCACCCCCGCCCGTCCCCGGGGCATACGATGGACCCGAGGGAGTGAGTGACATGGAAATCGCCGTCGTAAGGCCCGGCGAGTCGCTCTGGCAGATCGCCCGCCGCTATGGGGTGACAACCGAGCAGATCGCCGCGCTGAACGGCCTCCGGGATCCCAACCGGCTGGTCCCGGGCCTGGCCCTGCTCATCCCGGTGGAGCGCCGGCACGTGGTGCGCCCGGGGGAGACCCTGTGGCGCATCGCGCAGACGTACGGCACCACCATCGACGCCATCGCCCGCGAGAACCGGCTCACCAACGTCAACCTCATCTACCCCGGCCAGATCCTGGTCATCCCCAGGGGAGATCGGCCGGTCATCGAGGCCAACGCATACCAGGCCAACCTGGCCACGGGCAACGTGTCCTACACCGCCGAAGCGGCGCCGTACTTAACCTACATCAGCATGTTCAGCGCGGCCGTTACCGAGGACGGCGACGTGGTGCCGCCCAGGGCCGAGAACTTCATCGCCGCCGCCAACCGGGGCGGGGCCGCCGCGCTCCTCACGTTGACGAACTTCCGGGGGTCCACCTTCAGCTCGGACCTGGCCTCGGCGTTCCTGAACAACGACGCGGCCGTCGCGCGGGCCATCGACGAGTTGGTGATCATCCTGCGCGTGCAGGGGTATGCCGGACTCAACGTCGACTTCGAGTACGTCTACCCCAGCGACCGGGAGCCCTACAACAACTTCCTGCGGAGGCTGCGGCCCCGGCTGCACGCCGAGGGGTTCAGCCTGTCGACCGCGGTGGCTCCCAAGATCTCGGCCGGTCAGCCCGGGCTGCTGTATGAGGCCCACGATTACCCGGTGCACGGCGAGGTCTGCGACTTCGTGGTCCTGATGACCTACGAGTGGGGCTACGTGACCGGTCCGCCCATGGCCATCGCCCCCCTGCGGCAGGTCCGCCAGGTGCTGGACTACGCCGTGACCGCCATCCCCCGGAGCAAGATCATGATGGGGATCCCCACCTACGGCCGGGACTGGCGGTTGCCCTACGAGCGGGGCGTCACGCGCGCCGAGACCTTCTCCCCGGTCACCGCCGTCAACCGGGCAATCGACGTCGGCGCCGCAATCCAGTTCGACCAGGACGCCCAGTCGCCCTACTACCGCTACTGGGATGCACAGGGCCGGGAGCACATCGTCTGGTTTGAGGACGCCCGCAGCCTGCAGGCGAAGTTCGACACCGTGAAGGAGTACGGGCTGCGCGGGGTTTCATACTGGGTCCTGGGAAACCCGTTCCCGCAAAACCTGCCGCTCCTGCAGGACAACTTCCGCGTCCGCCGCCTGCTCTGACCTCCGGAGACGCCGGGGCGCGGACCCGTGAGCCCCCGTCCGGACTTCACCAGTTCCGGCGGGGGCTTGATCCGCGTGGTAAGATATAGAGGTAACCTCCGCGAAAGAGGTGGGGTGGATTGTCGCTGCTGTATCCTCTCCGGTTCTCACCCCTGTTCAAGGAACGTGTGTGGGGCGGCCGCCGCCTGTCCCGGTGGTTCCCCGACCTGCCCCCCGGCCCCATCGGCGAGGCCTGGGTGCTGAGCGACCATCCCCAGGGCCGGACCCCCATCGCCAACGGTCCGTTCCGGGGCGAGACCATCCAGAGCCTCCGTCAGCGCCTTGCAGAGGCTTACCCCGACCGGGGCGACCAGCTCCTGCTGGGCAGGAAGGGCGTACATCCCCGCACCGGTGAGTTCCCGCTCCTCTTCAAGCTCCTGGACGCACGGGATGACCTCTCGGTCCAGGTGCACCCCGGCGACGATTTCCCGGGCCTTCCCCCCGGCGAGCTGGGCAAGAGCGAGATGTGGGTGGTGCTCGACGCAGAGCCCGGTGCGAGGCTGATCCACGGCCTGGCGGACGGCACGACCCGCGCCGGTCTCGCCGGGGCCGTCGCGCAGGGCCGCACGATGGAGGCGCTGCGCTCGGTCACCGCGCGCCCCGGCGACGTGTACTACGTACCCGCCGGCGTGGTCCACGCCCTGGGTGCCGGGCTGCTGGTGGCGGAGATCCAGCAGTCCTCCGACACCACGTACCGCCTGTACGACTACGACCGTCCCGGCCTCGACGGCAAGCCGCGCGAGCTGCACATCGAGCAGGCCCTCGCCTGCGCCAGCTACGCTCCGCCGCCTGCCCCCAGCCGGCTCCGGACGCCCGAGCCCAACCGGTGGGAGCCCCTGGTTACCTCGCCCTACTTCATCACCGAGTACGGACGGTGCATGAACTGCTGGTACGGGGCCACCGACCCGAACACATTCGAAGTGCTGATGATCCTGGAGGGCACGGGCACCATCGAGTGGTTCCGGGAAGGCGTGGAACCGGTGGCCGCCGGCCAGACGTGGCTCCTCCCCGCCGAAATGGGCCGGTACCGCCTCACGGGCGAGTTCAGCGCCCTGCGCGTGCGGATGCCCTGAGCTGCCCTCGGAGATACGTGGGCCCCTGAGCACGTGAGCCCCTGAGCACGTGAGCCCCTGAGCACGTGAGCCCCTGAGCACGTGAGCCCCTGAGCATGTGAGCCCCTGAGCACGTGAGCCCCTGAGCACGTGAGCCCCTGAGCACGTGGGCCCCTGAGCACGTGAGCCCCTGAGCACGTGAGCCCCTGAGCCGTCGCCCGGCGCAGGGGCTCTCTCGCGCCCGCCGGGGACCACCGGCGCTGATCAACAAGCCACCCGCCTCTTGCAGGATCAGCTTCAGGGCGGATGCCCCGGGTGGTGACAATGCCCGGGGGCACGAAGTAAAGGTCTCAGGAGCGGCCTGCGGCTCCGGCCAAGCCCGGGCGAACAGGGGCAGGCGGTGCCTCCCGACAATAGGGGGAAAATGGAACGGTATTTTTCACGAAATACAGGGAAACTGTCCCCCTATTCCCGCTGGCGAGGGGCCTGCCTCCCTGGAGGACGGCGAAAAGGATGCCCCCGGGTAGTACGAGAGGCCATTTTGGCGCCCCAACATACTCCCCAGGGGTATTCGCGGCGACAGATAGGGTGCCAGTTTCCCTGTAATCGGTGAAAAATAGGGTTCCAACTTCCCCCTATTCTCGGCGGCCCCCTCCGGAGCCCCGGGGGAGCGCAGGGCCCCTGCGAGCGCAGCGCCCCTAGAAGCGGAGGGCCCCCTGCGAGCGGAGCGCCCCCTGCGAGCCCAGCGCCCCCTGGGAGCGCAGCGCCCCTAGAAGCGGAGGGTCCCCTGCGAGCCCAGCGCCCCCTGCGAGCCCAGCGCCCCTGGAAGCAGAGGGCCCCCGGCCAGCTAGGCGCCGCCCAGACCGTAGGCCTCCCAGAGCACGCTGACCGGATGGACGGCCTGGATCCCGGCCTGGTACTCCATCTGCCAGCGGCAGGTCTCGCAGTCGGAGACGGCACGGGGCGCGCCGGCGGCCAGCAGCGCTTCGCGCAGCGGCTCGCCCACCTTCATGGAGACCTCGTACTTCTCCTCCTTGAACCCGTACGTGCCCGACGAGCCGCAGCAGCTGGCGTCGAGGTTCCACGCCTTGACGCCGGGGATGAGGTTGAGCAGCGTGACGGCCGGAAGGCCGATGCCCTGTGCCCGCTGGTGGCAGGGCTGGTGGTACGGCAGCCTCTCCTGCGTCGGGCGGAAGTCGGTCCGCAGCAGGCCCTGTTCGTGGCAGGCCAGCAGGAACTCGGAGATGTCGTAGACCTGGCGGGCCACTACGTCGGCGCCGTCCAGGTGGAGCACGTGCTGGTAGTCGTGCTTCAGGGTGAGGGAGCACGATGTGGAGCTGACGACGATGGGGATCCCCGCCTCGGCCGGCGCCCGCAGGTGGCGGAGGTTGAAGCGGCCGTTGCCCGCGGCTCCCCTCAGGTCGCCGTTGGCGATGATCGGCAGCCCGCAGCAGGTCTGCTCGGGCAGGATCACCTCGAAGCCGTTGTGCTCCAGCACCTCCACGACGTGCCGTCCGATGTGCGGCTCCATGTACTGCACGGAGCAGCCGTGGAAGTAGGCCACCTTGCCGTTGGGGGCGGGCCGGTCCTTCCAGGGCGACTCGTGCCGGGCGAACCATTCCCGGAACGAGTGGTTGGCGTACCGGGGCATGGGCTTGTGCCGGTCGATGCGCAGGACCTTCTCCATGGCCCACCGGACGGGGCGGTTGGCCAGCACGCCGTTGGTCAGCCATGGCATGCGGACTGCCACGGGGCCCACCAGGTACGTGTGGGTGAGTACCCAGTCGCGGAGCGAAAGGCCGCGGCGCCCGACCTTCTCCCGCCTTGGCACGGCGATCAGGTCGGCCGGGTGGATGCCCGACGGGCAGACCGTGTCACAGGTGCGGCAGCCCAGGCAGAGGTCCAGGTGGTCCAGCTCGGCGACCTCGCCGGCGGCCCGCAGGCGGGCGAGGCCGGGGCCGCCGTTCTTGGGCCCGGGGAACTCGGGCGCGACCCGCAGCATGGGGCAGTGCATCTCGCAGATGGTGCATTTCAGGCAGGCATCGTACTCGCTGATCACCGGCGCTCACCTCCATCCGACAACGCCAGGCACCCGGCCAGGCGGCCCGCGGCGCCGCCGGTGGCCACGGCAACGCCACCCCCGCAGCCCTCGGCGTAGGGGTCGTACCCGGCGAGCGTCCGACCGCAGACGAACAGGTTGGCAAGCCCCTCAGGCCGCAGCTCCTCGTCCACCGGCACGCCCACCCGCACGAAGGGGTGTCCCCCGGCGGGCAGGAAGTCGGCATCCGCCCAGCAAGACGGGTCGCGCGGCGCCGCAGCCTGCCGGGTGGAACCCTGTTCCTGCCGGGGCGCGTCCTCACCGGACGAGTCCCGTCGAGCCGGGGCCTGTCCGGAAGAACCCGGCGTGGCGACCCGCAGGCCGAAGAGCGGCTCCCGCACCTCCAGGCCCTCCGCCGCGATCCCGCCGCCCAGCAGGCCGCCCGTGGCGAGCACGTAGGCCTCCGCCTCGTAGGTCACCTGGCCTCCGGGACCCTCGCAGACGACGGCACGGACCCGCCCGTTCTCCACCTCCGCCCGCACCGCCCGGGCGCCCAGCGCCAGGTCGACGCCCGCCTGCTGGACGGCCCTGCGCAGGGCCTCAGCCAGCCGCAGGCCCGGCACGGACGGGGGCGGCAGCAGCACCTCCGCCACGCACATCCCCGTGGCCGCGGCCAAGTCCTCCTGCACCTTGACGGCCCCGGCGAGCCCGAGCACCGCGGGAAAGAGCACCCACCGGCGCCCGTGGGACGATCCCGCCGCCCCCTGGCCGGACGCTCCCGTCGCCAGGCCTGACGCCCCGATCGACAGGCCGGCCGCTCCCGTCGTCAGGCCGGACGCCCCGGCCGCCGGACCGGACGCCCCTGCCGCCAGGCCGGACGCCCCTGCCGCCAGGCCGGATGCTCCCGTCGCCAGGCCGGGGGCGACCGTCTCCACGCCGGACGCTCCCGTCGCCAGGCCGGACGCCCCGATCGACAGGCCGGCCGCGTCGCGGGCCGAGAGAACGGCGTCGATGACCTCTTCCCTGTAAGCCTCGTTCTCCAGCTGCCGGGCCAGGGCGACGGGGTGGACCTCCTCCGGATTGCCGGGCAGGTCGACCCAACTCCACGGCACGCCGCCCATCCCCGCCGCCACCACGGCGGGGTCGAAGTCGCGCAGACCGCGGAAGCCCACCACCCAGACGGGCTCGCCGGGCGGGGGAGCCGCCATTCCGGGGCCCACCAGGTGCGTCGGCCGGCGGGCACCCAGGGCGGTGATCACCTCGTGCTCCCCGGGCGAGAGCGGCCAGCCCACCCGGGCCATCTCAGCCCGGAACTCCGCGATCTCGTCCTCGACGACCGCCATCCCCAGCAGCCGGTACGGGTGCGCAGGGGGCAGGGCCTCGAAGGGGACGGCCAGGCGGTCGATGCAGCCCGAGGCCAGTTCCAGCACGCCGGCGCCCTCGGCCACCAGCGCGACCTCGGCGCCGGTCCGGCGGGCGGCCAGTGCAGCAGTCATGCCGGACAGGCCGCCGCCGATTACAAGGACCTCGGGGCGGCGCACCCGGCCCCTGAAGCGGGGGACGCCGATCGTCATCTCAGTCATGGCCGACACCTCCTGCCTCCGGCTCCATGGCCAGCTGGCTCCGGGCCAGGGCGTAGTTCAGCTCCGCCGCGCGCAGCTCCAGCCCTCCGAGTCCGCCCCGCACACCGCGCCAGCGCTCCGCCTGGAAGCGGGCGAGGAGCTCGGGAACCCGGGACGCTGGGATCAGGTCCGCCCGCACCAGGGCCAGGGCCGCCCGGTATCCGCAGAAGCCGCCCTGGCAGGTCCCCATGCCCAGGCGCGTCCGGCGGCGCAGGTCGCCCAGCGACGGGTTGTCCAGGCTCCGGGCGGTACCCACGAGCTCGCCGGCCGTCACCTGCTCGCACTCGCAGACGATCTGCCGCCCGCCGGGCTCCTCCATCGCCCGGATGATGTCGGGCAGCGACGCCGGGTGGCGGTCCGCCACGGCCCGCGCCCGCTCCGTGCCGACCAGGCTGGTGATGCGCGCCATCGCCCCGCGGTCGGGCGGGGGCAGGATCGGTTCGGTCGCCGTGCGGCAGGGGGCGGTGACGCCCAGGTGACTGGCGGCCACGTCCACCACCCGCTCGGCCATCAGGCGGTAGGTGGTGAGCTTGCCGCCCACGATGGAAACCAGGCCCCCCACCCCGTGCTCGGCCTTGTGGTCGACCACCACGAAGGTGCGGGAGAGCTCGCGGGTGTTGCCGCCGCTGCGGGAGCCGTAGAGGGGCCGCACGCCGGCGAACGCCCGCAGCACCCGGGCGCTGGCTGCCAGCGGCAGCATCTCGGCGCCCAGCCGCTTCAGCTCCTCCACCTCGCCGGCGGGAACGCGGATGTCGTCGGGATCCGGCACCGGCGTGGCGGTGGTGCCGAGGAGCGTCACGCTGCCGGTGGGGACGAAGATGTCGCCATTGCCGGGCTTGCGCAGCCGGTTGACCACCCGGCTCGTCAGCCGCCCGTGGTAGACCAGGAGGACGCCGCGGTCGGCCACCACGTCCAGCTGGATACCGGCCATGGCCGCGATCTGCCCGGCCCAGGCGCCGGCGGCGTTGATCACCATCTCCGCCTCCAGCCGCTCCTCCTCGCCGGTGGCCAGGTTCCTGAGGCGCACGCCCGCCACGTTGCCGCCGCTCATCAGGAGGCCCTCGACCCGCCGGTAGGTGTACACCCGGGCCCCGTAGGCTTCGGCGGCCGCAACGTTGCCCTGCACGAGCCGCCAGCCGTCGACGGAGGCGTCGGGCACGGCGTAGGCCTCCCGCACCGACTCGGCCAGCAGCGGCTCCTCCCGGCGCAGGCGGTCGACGTCCAGCTCCTCCACGGCGATGCCGGCCTCCCGGCAGGCCGTCACCCACTGTGCGGCGTAGGCCGGATCGTCCTGCTCGAGGCGGACGAACAGCCCGCCGCAGGGCTCCACGGCAAAGGGTGCGATCCGCCGCACGATCTGGTTCTCCTCCGCGCACTCCCGGGCGGACTCCGCATCCTTCACCGCGTAGCGGCCGCCGCTGTGCAGCAGGCCGTGGTAGCGGCTGGACGTGCCGTGCACCAGGTCGCCCTGCTCCACCAGGGCGGCCTTAATGCCGCGCAGGGCCAGATCCCTGAGGATGCCGGCGCCCGTTGCCCCGCCACCGATCACGATGGCTTGCAGCACGCATCATCTCTCCTTTCACGGCGAAAGCCCCACCAGGGACACGCCTCAGTCGGCGTGCCCTGGTGGGGCGACTCTCCCTGTCTCAGCGCCCTTGTTCCGACTCCAGTGTACGATAGGCGCACTCGGGCCCGTAAGGGTCGTCGGACCTAATCCGCGTAGTCCGAACGTGCCAGTGCGTGCCAGGCGCGTATGCCTAGGTACCGGATGGCGGGCCGCGGTGCTCCGGGTTCTGGTGAGCGAGCGAGTGCGCCGGGCAACTACCGGCCCCGGCGAGCGGGCGAATGCGCCGGACCGCTACCGGTTCTGGTAGGCAGGTGAAGGCGCCGCGCTGCTATCGGTTCTGGTAGGCAGGCGAAGGCGCCGCGCTGCTACCGGTTCTGGTCGTCAGGCGCAGGCGCCGCGCTGCTACCGGTTCTCGGTCAGCGCCAGGAACTGCTTCACGTCGGCCACCGAGACATCCACGGCCTGCTGCCAGAAGTCGGGCTTGGTAAGGTCGACGCCCAGGTGCTTGGCGGCCAGGTCCTCGACCCGCATCCGGCCCGTGTCGCGCAGCAGGTCGACGTACCGCCGGGCGAAGGACGGCCCCTCGGCCACCGCACGGGCGTAGACGCCCGAGCTGAACAGGAAGCCGAAGGTGTACGGGAAGTTGTAGAACGGCTGGCCGGTGATGTAGAAATGCAGCTTGGAGGCCCAGAAGTGCGGATGGTACTCCGAGAGGGCGTCGCGGTATGCCTCCTTCTGCGCCTCGACCATCAGCTGGTTGAGCCGGGCCACCGGCAGCAGGCCCTTGTGCCGCTCGGCGTAGAAGCGGGTCTCGAACAGGAAGCGGGCATGGATGTTCATGAAGAAGGCCACGGCCCGCTCGGCCTTCCCGGCCAGCAGCGTCAACCGCTCCTCGTCGCTGCCCGCGGCCTTGAGCGCAGCGTCGCTCACCAGCAGCTCGGCGAAGGTGGACGCGGTCTCGGCGACGTTCATCGCGTAGCCCTGCGCCATCTGCGGCAGGTCGTTCATCACCGACTGGTGGTAGGCGTGGCCCAGCTCGTGCGCCAGGGTGGAGACGTTGTCCAGGGTCCCGCCGAAGGTCATGAAGATGCGGGACTGGTGGCTCAGCGGGAACGAGGTGCAGAAGCCGCCGGGCCGCTTGCCGGGCCGGTCCTCGGCCTCGATCCACCGATTCGCAAAGGCCTGCTCAGCAAAGCGCGCCATGTCCGGCGAGAAACGGCCGAAGTGCTCCACGATGAAGGCCGCGGCCTCGTCGTAGGTCACCTTCGTGCTCGAGCCGCCCAGCGGGGCATCGACGTCGTACCAGGCCAGCTTCTCGAGCCCCAGGAGCTTCGCCTTCCGGTTGAGGAACTCGACGAAGATCTCCTTGTTCCGGTCGATGACCGCCCACATCACGTCCAGCGTCTCGGGCTTCATGCGGTTGGTCTCCAGCGGCTCCGACAGGATGGAGTCCCACCCCCGGTGCTTGTAGAGCTGGATGCGGAAGCCGGCCAGGTGGTTCAGCGCCGCGCCGATCAGCTCTGCCTGCTCGCCCCAGGCCTTCTCCCAGCGTGCGAACAGCTCGGCCCGCACGGCCCGGTCGGGGTCGTGCATCCGGTTGAAGGCCTGACCCGCCGACAGGTGGACGGTCTTGCCGCCCTCCTCCCACGGGATCTGGATCCGGGCGACGAGCTCGTCGTAGAGCCGCCCCCAGGCGTGGTAGCCGTCCACGGCCAGGTCGCCGGCCAGCGACTCCCGCTGCGGGTCCATCCGCATGGCGGCCCGGGCCCGGCGCTCCCGCAGGGGGTAGGCGATCCCGGCGAAGTCAGGCCGCTCCACCAGCGCCGTGAACACGTCCTCCGGCAGCTGGCTGATCTGGTGGTCCATCAGGGTCGTGGCGTTGCCGGCGGCCGCCCTGATCTGGCTCAACCGGCCCTCGAGCAGCTTGGCCCCCTGGTCGGCCATCGACTGGGCGGTCAGGCAGGAGATGAACGCCCCGGCCTGCCGGAGGTGCCGCGCCACGTCCTGAAACTCGGTGAGGAGCGGCGCCCAGGCGTCCAGCTCGGCGGGGCTCTGGGGCACCTGCGCCGCCTCCAGGCGCTGCTTCAGATCGGCGACGCGGGCGGCGAGGTCGTCGAGGAATGCGCGGAATTCGGGGGAGTCGCTTCCCCCGGGGAAGAAAACGTCGAGATCCCACGTCTGGCTCAGCGGTGCCTGCACGATCATCTCATCCTCCCTCGTGGATATCGTTGCCACTGGCTCCGACTCTTAGCGATTCGGGCTTGACACGGCCATTCCCTGCGGATAAAGTGGTCGATAAATACTCATGATTGCTGCAGGCGATGACGAGGGCGAGTAACCGGCGCGCGCCGTCCCAGAGAGCGGGCCACATCGCTGCGAGGTCCGCACGGCAGACCCGGCGAAGATCCCCTTCGAGCCGCCACCCGAGCCCCTGCGCGGGGTAGGCGTGGCCGGTCCTCCCCCGTTACCGGGAGGCGACATCGACCGGTGTCGGCTGAGGAGGCCGCCTGCGCGCGGCAAATCCGGGTGGTACCGCGGAGGCCACGAGGCCCCCGTCCCGTATGGGATGGGGGCCTTGTCCATTCTTCCCACAAGGAGGTCGAATGAGGTTGTTGGCTGTCACTCTGTATGACACGACCCTGCGCGACGGGTCCCAGCGGGCTGGCATCTCCTACTCCAGCCAGGACAAGGTTCGGATTGCCCACCGCCTCGCCGACCTCGGGATCCCCTACGTCGAGGGCGGCTGGCCGGGGTCGAACCCCAAGGACGGCGAGTTCTTCCGCCTCCTGCGGGAGCGGCCGCTGCGGGGCGCGAAGGCCGTGGCCTTCGGCTCCACCTGCCGGGCCGGAAACGCCGCCGAGTCGGACGCCACCCTGGCGGCCCTGCTGGAGGCCGGCACAGAGGCGGTGGCCCTCTTCGGCAAGAGCTGGGACTACCACGTCACCCGGGGGCTGGGGACCACCCTGGAGGAGAACCTCCGGATGATCCGGGAGTCCGTGGCCTACCTGAAGCGGCAGGGGCGGGAAGTGGTCTACGACGCGGAGCACCTCTTCGACGGGTTCCGCCGGAACCCGGAGTACGCCCTGGCGACGCTCCGGGCCGCAGTCGCCGGCGGCGCGGACTGGGTCGTGCTCTGCGACACCAACGGCGGGACGCTGCCGGAGGACGCCGCGGCGGTGGTCCGGCGGGTCGCCGCCGAACTGCCGGGCGTCCGCCTCGGCATCCACGCCCACGACGACAGCGGCCTCGGCGTGGCCGTCACGCTGGCGGCGGTCCGGGCGGGGGCGACGATGGTGCAGGGGACGATCAACGGCTACGGCGAGCGCTGCGGCAACGCCAACCTCTGTGCGATCATCCCCAACCTCCAGCTCAAGATGGGCATCCCCTGCCTCCCCGAGGATAAGCTGCGCGAGCTGACCGCGGCCAGCCACTTCGTCAGCGAGGTGGCGAACCTCCCCCCCTGGGACGCGCAGCCCTTCGTGGGCCGCAATGCCTTCGCCCACAAGGCCGGCGTCCACGTGAGCGCCCTGCTGAAGGATCCGGCGATGTACGAGCACCTGCCCCCGGAGACCGTCGGCAACGAGCGGCGGGTGCTGGTCTCCGACGTGGGCGGCCGCTCCAACCTCCTGGCGGCCTTCGGCGACCAGCTTTCGCCGGCCGAGGCCGCCGCCCTGATCCAGCAGGTGAAGGAGCGGGAAAGCCGGGGCTTCCAGTACGAGGGCGCCGAGGCCTCCGTGGCGCTGCTCACCTACAAGGGAAAGGCGCCGTTCGAGGTGCTGGGCGTGAAGCTGATGGTCACCGGCGCCGCCGACGGACCAGCCGAAAGCGAGGTCGCCATCAAGCTGCGCGTCGGCGACCAGATCGTCCACACCGCCGCCGAGGGCAACGGGCCGGTGCACGCGCTGGACCAGGCGCTCCGCAAGGCGCTGACCGAGGTCTACCCCTCCGTCTCCCGCATGCAGCTGCTGGACTACAAGGTGCGCGTACTCGAGGGCTCCCAGGGCACGGGCGCCGTCGTGCGGGTGCTCATCGAGTCCGGCGACGGCGAGGAGCGCTGGTCGACGGTGGGGGCCTCGTCCAACATCCTCGAGGCCTCCTGGCAGGCGCTCACCGACAGCCTGGCCTACTTCCTCATCTTCCGGGAAGGGGCGGGATCCACCGCTGCCGCGGACTAGAACCCGCGCTGTCCCGCCCCGGGTCAGGACCCGCCCGGCGGGGAGAACTGTCCGGGCGGCGTTCCGCGGCCCCCGATGGCAGCGCGCGCCGGTTGCCCCGGCGAGACAGGAAAAAAGAACCGACCCTGCCCCACGAGGCAGGGTCGGTTCTCTGCTGTGCAATCTGGTGCAGATGGGGAGACTCGAACTCCCACCGGGAGTGGTTACCCGACACGGTCCTGAGCCGTGCGCGTCTGCCAATTCCGCCACATCTGCGAGATGTCCACCTAGCGAACCGACGGTGCGCTGCTGCCTTCCGACCCTGACGCGTTTCCGCCGGCCCGCTAGCGGACTGGTGGAGCTAAGGGGAGTCGAACCCCTGACCTCTTGAATGCCATTCAAGCGCTCTCCCAACTGAGCTATAGCCCCGTATGTGGTGGCCCAGGCCGGAATCGAACCGGCGACACCGCGATTTTCAGTCGCGTGCTCTACCAACTGAGCTACCGGGCCGTATGCGCCGGATATGATGCTCCGGCGGAACTCTATGTTACCGTATCCGCACCGCTTCGGCAAGTCCGAGTTTCTCCCACCAGCTGTGCCACCGCCGCCATGTCTCTTCCAATCGCCGTCTTCCGCCCCGAAGGCCACATTCGCGGCGGCCGCAGCCGGCACCACGACGAACCGGCAGTGGGGTGACGATTCAGCAAGACTTTTTTAACCTCGATGTTGACATTCCTCCGCGAACGGCGTACATTGGTTGTGAAGAGATTCACAACCACGCGCTGGGGGGATGTGCGGTGGGCGAGAACCGTCCGATTCTGGTGGTGGGCGGCGGATACGCAGGACTCTCTTTCATCAGGCAGATGCGGAAGTACAGCCCCGAGGTCCCCGTGACCTTGATCGACAAGAACCCCTATCACACGATGCTCGTCGAGACCCACCAGGTGGCGGCCGGGACCCGCCCGGCGGAGTCGATCCTGATCCCCTTCGACCAGCTGGGCGACTTCCGCTTCATCCGGGCGGAGGTCATCGCCGTCGATCCCGGGACCCGCACGCTCTCCACCACCGCGGGAGACATCCGCTACGAACGCCTCGTTCTCGCGGTGGGCAGCGTGGATCACGACTACGGCGTGCCCGGCGTCCGGGAGCACTGCCAGATGCTCAGGGGCCTCGCCGACGCCGAGGAGATCCGGCGGCGGCTCGACGCCCTCGGCCCCGACGCCCCGGTGCTCATCGCCGGCGGCGGCCTGACGGGCGTCGAGCTGGCGGCCCACATCGCCCTGCGGCGCCCCGGGCACCGGTCGATCACGCTGGTGGAGGCCGCCCCGACCCTTCTGCCAGGCCTTCCTCCCCGCCTGGCGCGCGCAGCCCGGCGCCGCCTGGGGCTGCTGGGTGTCAACGTGCTGGCCGGCTCGCCGGTGACGCGGGTCGAGGCCGGCCGCGCCCACCTGCGGGACGGAACGGTCCTGCCCTTCGGGCTGATGATCTGGGCGGCCGGGGTCAGGGCACACCCACTGGTGACGGCGCTCGGCCTGCCCGCCGACAGGACGGGCCGGGTAATCGTCGGGCCCGATTACCGGACGCCGCTCCCCGACGTGTACGTGATCGGCGACTGCGCATCCGGCCACCAGCCGTCCGCCCAGGCGGCCCTTCAGCAGGGCCGGGCGCTCGCGGCGGTCCTGACCGGCAGGTCACCCGCGCCGCTGCGGAGCAAGGGCGTCCTCGTCGACCTCGGGGAGCACCGGGCCGTGGGCCGGGTGGGGGCTATCACCCTGAGCGGGCTGGTGCCGGGGATTCTCAAGCGGTTCACCGAGGCCGCCTGGATCGGCCGCATCGGCGGGTGGGGTGCGGCGCTCCGCAGCCTGATCTGGGGCAGCCCGGCGCTGTCGGAGGGCGTCGAGGGAGCGCCCCGCATGCGGATTTGACACGGACCGCGGCGAACCCGCGATCGGGTTCCGGCAACGGAGACACGGAAGCATGCCGGCGTACCCGGGCCGCACTCCACGTTGGAGGATGTAAACGGGTTTCGCCGGCTGGTGTAAAATGTAGGAACACCCTATGAGAATCTCTGGAGGGGCCTATGCCAGATATTCCGTTCTTTGATGCCATCGGCTTCTTCGCGCAGAAGCTTCAGGAGGTCGAGCAGCAGCTCATCGCCAAGAAAGCCGAGCGTGAGATCCTGCTGGCGAACCAGGCCAGCCTGGAACAGACACTGGCGACCCTGGCCCTCCTCTCTCCCGAGCACCAGAAAGCGATTCAGCAGGAGGTCGCCTCCCTCAAGGAAGTGCTCCACACCACCGAGCGGAACCTCACCTCGCTGGAAGGCGAGATCGACATGCTGAACGCCAAGCTCAACGCCCTGAAAACTGCCCGCGACCTCCTGCACGTGGAAGGCACGCCATAACGGTGGGGGCCCGTCGCCTGGTCGACAGGTAACGTGCTCCCTTCTTTATGCGGATTGAGAAAGGAGTGTGCCGGTATGGATCTCGGGTTGACGGGGAAGATAGCCTGGGTGACCGCAGCCAGCACAGGGCTCGGCTACGCCTCGGCGCTGGCGCTGGCCCGTGAGGGGTGCGACCTCGCCATCTGCAGCCGCAGCGAGGAGGCCATCAGCTCGGCCGCCGGGCGGATACGCCAGGAGACCGGGCGCAAGGTGCTCGCTATGGCGGCGGACGTCAGCCGAAAGGAGGACCTGGAGCGGTTCGTCGCAGCGGCGCTGGCGGAGTACGGCGGCGTGGACATCGTGGTCTCCAACACCGGCGGCCCGCCCGCGGGCGGTTTCCTCGACTTCGACGACGATGCCTGGGTCAACGCCTTCAACTCGCTCCTGATGCCGGCCGTCCGCCTGAGCCGAGCCGCGCTGCCCTCCATGAAGGAGCGGGGATTCGGCCGGATCATCTACATCACGTCCTCCGGCGTGAAGCAGCCCATCCAGAACCTGATCCTCTCCAACTCCCTCCGGGCCGCCGTCACCAACATGATGAAGAGCCTGGCCACCGAGGTGGCGCCGCTGGGTATCACGGTGAACTGCGTGGCTCCCGGCCGGATCCACACCGACCGGGTGGACTCCCTCGATCAGGGCGCTGCCGCCCGGAGCGGCAAGAGCCTGGAGGAGGTCCGCAGGGAGGCGGCGAGCCGCATCCCCGTCGGCCGCTACGGCAGGCCGGAGGAGTTCGGCCGCGCGGTCGCCTTCCTCGCCAGCGAGGCGGCCTCGTACATCACGGGTTCGGCGTGGCAGTTGGACGGCGGCATGGTGGGTAGCCTGTAGGCGGTGCAGTCGCGCCTCGGCCAACGGCCTCGAGGCGCTGCCGCAGGATCGGTGCAACCACATCGTATAGTTGACGCCGCCGGGCGTGCCCCGCACTCGGGTGCGGGCATCCCGGCGGCGTTGCTCTCCACCCTGCCGCTCGTGCACCTGGACGGGCTCGGCAGCGGTGCGGTCCGGCCGCGCCCCAGCGCGCCTCACTCCAGCTCCAGGATCCGCTCGGCGATGCGCCGGAAGAGGGGTGCGGCGAAGGTCCCGCCCGAACGGCCGTCCTCGATCAGCACCACGACCACGTACCGCGGCCGCTGGGCGGGGAACCAGCCGGCGAACCAGGCGTGCGTGGCCGGGCGGCCGTTCATCACCGTGTCGGCGGAGCCCGATTTCCCGGCCGCCCCGACCCCTTCCAGCCAGGCCGCCTGGCCGGTGCCCTCGCCGCCCGGCACGGTCGCGGCCAGCAGCGCCGCCTGCAGTTCGGCGGCCGTCGCCCGGCTCACCACCCGACGTGCCGGCTCGAGCCTGGGCCGTGCGACCACCGCGCCGTCGGTCCGCTTGACCGCCGTCACCAGGCGGGCCGGGTGGAGCGTCCCGCCGTTGGCGAGGGCCGTGTACGCCCGCGCCACCTGGAGCGGGCTCGCCTTCAGCCCGCCCTGGCCGAAGCTGAGCTGGGCGACGTCGCCGCCGTAGTGCGGCTCGGGCAGCGGCGCCACCGGCTCGTGGCCGGGGGGAAGGGCGCCGGTGGCTTCCCCCAGCCCGAACAGACGGGCCGCCTCCAGCACGGCGTCGCCGCCCATCCGCTCGTAGCCGATCTGGATGAACGCGGTGTTGCACGACCGGGCGATGGCCTCCCTGAGCGTCACGGGCCCCTGCGGAGTCCCGTCGACGTCCCGGAAGGTCCGGTCGCCCAGCCGGTAGGTACCGCTGCACACGAACTGCTCATCCGGCGCGATCAGGCCGGCCTCCAGGGCCGCGGCGGCAACCAGGGGCTTGAACACCGACCCGGTCTCGTAGGGCGTCAGGGCCCGGTTGCGCAGTTCGTTCTCGCCGGCCCAGACGGCCTGGTCGTAGTTGGGGCGCGAGGCGATGGCCAGCGGTTCGCCCGTGGCCGCGTCCATCACCACGACGCCCGCGCGCAGCGGGCCCCCTGTGGGATGGCCCGTCCGGTCCATCTCCTCCTCCACCACCCGCTGGATGCGGGCGTCGATGCTGGTGTGGAGGTCGTAGGGCTCCTTGTTCACGGGATCCAGCGGCAGGACGACCTGGAGGGCGCCCCCGGGCAGCGGCCCGCCCCGCCCGTCGTAGCGGGCCGTCAGGTGGGGGACGTTCTCGCCCCTGAGTTCGGCATCGTAGGCGAACTCCAGCCCGGTCTGCCCGCCCAGGGCGTTGGCGTACCCCACCAGGTGGCGGGCCAGCGAGTCCGGCCCGTAGCGGCGTCCGGTGGGGCCGACGGCCAGGCCGGGCAGCCCCAGCTCCGCCACCCGTTCGGCCGCCTCGGGGGAGAGCCCCTCGATCACCCAGCCCGCCTCATGGTGCCGCCGCACGTACTCCAGGACCCGGGCCGCCGCCTCCTCGCCCAGGGCGTCCGCCAGGGACTCCGCCACGGCCGCCGTGTCGCCGAAGAGGCGGGGAAAGGCCGCCAGTCCCAGGACCGACTGGGGATCGGTAAGGGCGACGCCGTTCCGGTCGTAGATGGCGCCGCGCCGCATCTGAAGGGGCAGGCGCTCGGTCCGCTGGCTGATGGCCTGCCGGGCCAGGGCCGGCCCCTGCATGACCTGCAGGTAGAACACCCGCGCCGCCAGCGCTGTCAGGCAGAGCGCGGCCGCGACGCTGAGCCAGAGCACGCGCCGGGCCATTCGGATGCGCATAGGGAAACACCTCGGTGGGAAATTATTCCCCGAGGTGTCACTCGTCATGCGTTATGTTGCTCCGAGGAGGCGGGGGCCCGGTCAGGGCTGCCGTGCCGCCAGGTTCGCCTCGGCCCGGTCGACGTTCTCCAGGTGCTCCTCGTAGGTGGCTGCGAAGTAGTGCTCGCCCGACCCGTCGTTCTTGGCGACGAAGTAGTAGTAGTCGTGGGTCTCAGGGTAGAGCACCGCCCGGATGGCGCTCTCGCCCGGCGATGCGATGGGCCCGGGAGGCAGCCCGGGATACTTGTAAGTGTTGTAGGGGGAATCGACCTCCAGGTGCTCGTAGAGCAGGCGCTCCGTGCGGGGCAGCCCCAGCGCGTAGTAGACGGTGGGGTCGGCCTGCAGCGGCATCCCGACGGCCAGCCGGTTCAGGTAGACGCCGGAGATCGCCGGCTGCTCCGCCGGCACCCGGGCCTCGGTCTCGACGATGGAGGCCAGGGTGACCACCTCGTGCACCGTGAGCCCCATCTCGTCGGCCCGGGCAAGGAGTTCGTCGGTCCAGACGGCCGCGAACCGGTCCAGCAGCATCGCCACGACCTCCTCGGCGGTGGTCGCGCTGTGGTACTCGTACGTGGCCGGGAACAGGTAGCCCTCCATCGGCTGCGCGACGTCCAGGTCGGGGGGCAGGTAGGGGTTCAGAGGCACGGCGGCGGCCACGGCGTTCAGGAAGTCCTCCCGCGGCACCACGTCCGCCTCGTCCAGGAGGTCGGCCATCATGGCCACCGTCAGCCCTTCGGGCAGCGTGAAGCGCCGCACCACCACGTCGCCCGAGACGAGCTTGGCCAGGATCTCGTCGGCGGACATGGCGGCCGAGAGTTCGTAGCGGCCCGAGACGATCTGGGCATCCAGTTCCCGGTAGCGGACGTAGAGACGGAACACGTTGGGGTCCCGGATGATGCCGCGTTCGGCCAGGATGTCGGCCACGTCGGCGGTGGTGGCCCCGGCGGGGATCTCGATCTCCACCGGCGCGGCAGAGGGGTCAGCGGGCTCCAGGCGCCCGAGGAACCACAGGAAGCCCGCGTACGCGGCGCCGGCCAGCAGGGCGAGCAGGACCACCAGGGCCAGGACCAGCCGGGCTGCCTTTGCTGCGATGGACAAGTGCGCTCATCCTTCCGGCGTTAAGTGCGTGCCCTGCCCTATTCGACAAAACGACGAGCCCTCCTGTCTGGAGGGCTCGGTGCGGCCTACTTCTCGGACTCCTCCTCGAACTCCTCGTCGTCGAGCATCTCCTCCCAGGCGTCGGCTACCCGCTCGAACTCCTCCTCGGACTCGATCTCGACCAGAACCTCCTCACCGTTCTCCTCGTCGATCCGCATGATGACGGCCTCTTCGTCTTCCTCGCCATCGTGGATGGGGAGCAGGACGGCGTAGTCCTTCTCGTCGACGGTGATGACCTGGACGATGGTGAACTCGTGCTCGTTGCCTTCCTCGTCCGTCAGCACGATAACGTCATCATCGTGCTCATGCTCGTGGTCATGCTCGTGGTCATGGCTCATGGCAATCACTCCGATCCACAAGATAGTCCCATTCTAATGCAGCCCAGTTGCCATGTCAAACCAAAGAGCCCGGCGAGGGTCGCGACCGTGCATCCAGGTAACCCTGCAGGATCACGGCCGCGGCCATCTTGTCGATCACCTTGCGTCGCCTGGCCCGGCTGACATCTGCCTCCAGCAGCACCCGCTGCGCGGCCATGGTGGACAGCCGCTCGTCGTAAGCCTCCACCGGAAGGCCGCTGTGGGCGGCCAACTGCTCGATGAAGGCCCGGGTCAGTTCGGCGCGGGGGCCATAGGTGCCGTTCATGTTGCGGGGCATCCCCACCACCCAGCGCGTCACGCCGTACTGGCGGGCGATCTCGGCAAGGCGGGCCAGATCCTCCTCCAGCGACCGGCGGCGGATCACTTCCAGACCCTGGGCCGTCCAGCCCAGTTCGTCGGAAAGTGCCACGCCGATGGTCTTATCTCCCACATCGAGCCCGCCTATGCGCACCATCATCCACCTCGATTCTCAACCGGCCGCCGGGGGGCGAGGATCTGCGCCAGCGCCACGCCGCTGAGGAAGCCGTTGATGTGGGCCCAGAACGCGACGTTCTGGACCAGGTCGTGCAGCCAGATGGGGGCGAGGCCGCTGGCCAGCTGCACCAGGAACCAGAGTCCCAGGAAGATCCAGGCCGGCACCCGCACGGCCGGGACCAGGTATCCGACGGGCACCAGCGTCAGGATCCGTGCCCGGGGGTAGCTGAAGATGTACCCGCCCAGCACGCCGGCCACGGCGCCCGACGCGCCGATGGTGGGGACGTCGGACGTCGGGTTGGCGACGGCGTGGGCGATGCCCGACAGCGCGGCGCAGAGCAGGTAGAACACCAGGTAGCGCCGGTGGCCCAGCCGCTCCTCAATGTTATCGCCGAAGACCCAGAGATAGAGCATGTTGCCCAGCACGTGCCCCCAGGACCCGTGCAGGAACGGCGAGGCGAAGAGCGTGACGAGGGGCCAGCCGCCCAAGGCCGCCCAGGCCGGGAGGCTCAGCAGTTCCGTCGGGCGCAGGGCGAAGGTCTCCACGAGCCACTCCCCCACAGCGGGACTCCCGACCTCGAGGAGGAAGATCCCGATGTTGGCGGCGAGCAGCGCCCAGTTGACCCACGGGCGGTTACGGACGCGCGGGCTGTCACGCAGTGGCAGGACCAATGCCAATTCCCCCCCGGAGTTTACCGCAGCGGCGACGCGGTGTAAATAGCATATCTCCCCGGCGTCCGAATCACTCTATGGGCAGTGCCAAACACGGGAGGTAGGCTCATGCGTCTTCGTCAGCTGATGACCACCAACGTACGCACCTGTCAGCCCGACACGCCCCTCGTGGAGGTGGCCCGGATCATGGACGAGGTCAACTGCGGCTTCGTGCCCGTGGTGGAGGGCGGCCGGCCTGTGGGGACGATCACAGACCGCGACATCGTCGTCCGCGCCGTGGCCATGGCGAAGGACATCCGCACCGTGAAGGCCCGCGAGTGCATGTCCAGCCCGGTCATCACTGCCACCCCGGACACGGATGCCCACGAGGCGGCCGACATCATGGCCGAGAAGCAGATCCGCCGGCTCTGCGTCGTCGAGGGCGGGCGGCTGGTGGGGGTCGTCGCCCTGGGCGACCTGGCCACGGAGCGGATCCACACCGACGAGGCCGGGGAGGCGCTCTCGGCCATCTCCGAACCCTCGCAGCCTGACGCCCACTAGCACCGGCAGCCTGTCCGCAGTCAACCCGCGATGAGGGGCGCCCTTCCGCCCGGGGCGCCCTGTTGCGTTATGTCACCCTGCTGGCCGGCAGGCCATACCATGGTCTGGGGTCAGGCGTGCCCCACAAGCGAAGCGGGGAGGCGTGCCTGAGATGGGCTTCTGGAGCAGCGAGTGCCACTGCAGGGACCATCGGCATCACAAGCGCCGCCACTGCGACTGCGACCACGACTGGGACAAGGGCTGCCACGGGCATCACGGGTTCGACTGCGGCTGCGACAGGAAGCACCACTTCGACTGTGGATGCGGCAAGCGGCACCGGTTCGACCACGACTTCGGCAGGAAGCACCGGTTTGACCACGACTTCGGCAGGAAGCACCGGTTTGACCACGACTTCGATAGGAAGCACCGGTTTGACCACGACTTCGACGATAGGCACCGCTTCGATCACGACTTCGACGATCAGGACCGGTTTGACTTCGACTTTGACAAGAAGCACCGGTTCGACCGCCACTTCGACGACAAGCATCGTTGCGGCTGCGACAAGAGGCACCACCACTTCGACAAGAAGCGCCACGACGACTTCGACTTCGACGGACGCCGGCACGACTGCCACTGCGACCACGATCGGCGCCGGCGGAAGTGCGGGTGCCACGATTTCGACGACCACGACTGCTGCCACGATTGCCGGCGATGCAAGCACCACTGCCGCTGCCCCGGGGACTGCGACTCACACCGCGACTGCAAGAAGTCGAACATTCACCCCGTCGTCGTGCACGGCCACAGCGACACCAAGCGGTTCATCTTCTTCTGACATGAACGGGGCGCCCGGAGGGGGCGCCCCGATGCTGTTCGTGCCGACCTACTCCTCCACCTTCTCCAGGTAGCTGCGCACCAGCTCCTCGAGGAGCTCGTCCCGCTCGATGCGCCGGATCAGGTTCCGCGCGCCCATGTGGCTGGTGATGTAGGTGGGATCCCCGGAGAGCAGGTACCCGACGATCTGGTCGATGGGGCTGTACCCCTTCTCCTTGAGCGCCGCGTATACCTTGCGCAGCACCTCCCCCGGGTTCCGGTCTTCCGGCCTGTTCCGCCAGTATACGGTCTTGTCGCTGATCTCTGGCATGGGAACACCGCCTTCCTCCAAGATGGACCCGTGCAGCAGGTCTGGGCTCCGGTACTGACGATATTCGCTCCGCGAAACCTGACTCCTCTTCCGCCCGCCGTAGTCTGCCTCCGCACGTGCGCGGGCTATTCCCAGCCGGCGGACTGCCCCTGGACGGCGGCCCCCCGCTCCCGCTCACGGGCGAAGAACTCCTCGCGGGTGATGCCCATGACGACGATGTCGTAGTAGCGGCTGCCCCGCCGCAGGGCCTGGCGCCGGACCCCCTCGTGGACGAAGCCGGCCTTCTCATAGCTGCGGATCGCCCTGCGGTTGAACTCGAAGACGTGCAGCTCCACCCGGTGCAGGTCCATGGGGCCGAAGGCCTCGCGGAGCACGAGGCGGAGGGCATCCGTCCCGTAGCCCCGGCCCCAGTGGTCTTTCTCGCCGATGTAGATCGTCAGCATCGCCGAGCGGTTCCGCTCGCTGATCCGCCAGAGCCGCACCAGGCCGATGAAGCGCCCCTGCTCGTTCACGATGGCCCACTCCGGCCGGGGGGCCAGGCTGTTCAGCCAGATGTTGACGGCCAGGAGCAAGGGGCCCGGGAAGAGCCCCGACTTGTCCTCGTACAGCAGGTGGCCCACCTCAGGGTCGGTCATGAACCGGTGCAGGGCGCCGGCATCCCCGGGGCGGAGGGGGCGGATTCCCGCCTTCTCGCCCCAGATCACGCCCGCCATGGTCCTTCCTCCTTCGCGCGGCTGCGTTACAGGCCCAGCTGCTCGCCCAGCAGGCGGGGAACCGCGTTCAGCGCCTCGCCCAGCCGCTCGGGGTTCTTGCCGCCGGCGGTGGCCATGTCAGGCCGGCCGCCGCCACCGCCGCCGCAGATCTGCGCAACCTCCTTGATCAGCTTGCCGGCGTGCACCCTGCCCGCAAGATCCTTGGTCACCGCGGCGACCAGGTTCACCTTGCCGTCGCCGGCCACGGCGCCGAGCACCACCACGCCGGAGCCGAGCTTGTCGCGGATCACATCGGTCATGTTCCGGAGGTCGTCCATGGTAGCCACCGGCGCGGTGCCGGCCACCACCTTGATACCGCCGACCTCCCTGGCCCGCTCCACCAGGCTGCCGGTCTCGCTGGCGGCCAGCTTGGCCCGCAGCTGCTCCAGCTCCTTCTCGAGCTCCTTCACGCGGCCCCTGAGCTGCTCCTGCGCCTCGGCGGCCCTCGCCTGCGCCTCCTCGAGGTGCCGGATCACCCCGGCGCCGGTCGCGGCCTCGATGCGGCGCACGCCGCCGCCGATGCCCGACTCGGAGATGACCTTGAAGTATTGAATCTGGCTGGTATTGCTGACGTGGCAGCCGCCGCAAAGTTCCCGGGACCAGCCATCGCCCACCGAAACCACCCGCACGACGTCGCCGTACTTCTCGCCGAAGAGCGCCATGGCGCCCAGGGCCTTCGCCTCGTCGATCGGCATCTCGGTCCAGGTGACCGGCTCGGCGGCCTCGATCTCGCCGTTGACCATCTCCTCGACCGCGGCGATCTGCTCCGGCGTCATGGGGCCGGTGTGGGCGAAGTCGAACCGGAGCCGGTCCGGGGCCACCAGCGAGCCCGCCTGGTGGACGTGGGTCCCCAGGACCGCACGCAGCGCCTTGTGCAGCAGGTGCGTGGCGGTGTGGTTCTTCTGGGTCGCCCGGCGCTTGCCCGCGTCGACCTGCGCCTCCACCCGCTGGCCCACCTCCAGGAAGCCCTGCTGCACCGTGCCGTAGTGCAGGTGGTGGCCGGAGGGCAGCTTGCGGCAGTCCTCCACCTCCACGGTGAGCCCCTCGGCGACGATGCAGCCGGTGTCGCCCACCTGGCCGCCGCCCTCGGCGTAGAACGGGGTCCGGTCCAGGACGATGACCACGGACGAGCCGGCGCCGGCCCCGGTGGGATTGCCCTCCTCATCGAAGACCGCCAGCACCCGGCCCTCGGCGCTGAGCTCGGTGTAGCCGACGAACGCCGTGGGGGCGACGGACTCCAGGTGGGCGGCGATGCGGGTCTGCGCCTCGGTGACATAGGAGACGTCCCGGGCGGCCCGTGCCCTGGCCTTCTGCTCGGCCATTGCGGCCTGGTAGCCCTGCTCGTCGACGGTGAAGCCGTGCTCCCGGGCCACGTCGCGCACGATGTCCAGCGGGAAGCCGTAGGTGTCGTAGAGGACGAAGGCGTCCTGGCCCGACACGGTGGACTTGCCGTCCTGCCGCATGTTGCGCAGGATCTCCTCCAGCCGGGCCATGCCCTGTTCGAGCGTGCGGAAGAAGCGCTCCTCCTCCCGTCGCAGCTCCTCCTGGATCGTGGGCAGCTCCGCCCGCACCTCGGGGTAGGCGTCGCCCATCACGTCGGCCACCGCACCGGCCACCTGCCAGATGAACGGCCCGGTGAAGCCCAGGTTGCGGCCGAAGCGCACCGCCCGGCGCAGGATGCGGCGCATCACGTAGCCGCGGCCCTCGTTGCTGAAGCGCACGCCGTCGGCGATCAGGAAGGTGCAGCAGCGGGCGTGGTCGGCGATCACGCGGAAGGGCACGGCCTCGGGCCCGTCGCCGTAGGTCCGGCCCGAGAGCTCGGCGATGCGGGCGAAGATGGGCTTCCAGAGGTCGATCTCCCAGTTGGACCAGACCCCCTGCATGATCGTGGCCATGCGCTCCAGGCCGAGGCCGGTGTCCACGCCGGTCCGCTCCAGCGGCACCAGGCCCTCGGCCGTCTGATTGTACTGCATGAAGACGTTGTTCCAGAACTCGCGCCAGCGGTCGCAGCCGCAGGTGTCGATGGCGCAGCCCTTGGGATGGTCGCAGGCGTGCTCGGGCCCCATGTCCCAGAAGATCTCGGAGCAGGGCCCGCAGGGGCCGGTGTCGCCCATGCGCCAGAAGTTGTCCTTCTCGCCCAGGCGCACGATGCGGTCGGCGGGCACGCCCACCTTGTTGTGCCAGACGTCGAAGGCCTCGTCGTCGTCCTTGTAGATGGAGACCCAGAGCCGCTCCTTCGGCAGGCCCAGCCACTCGGGGCTGGTGATGAACTCCCAGGCGTAGGCCAGGGCCTCCTCCTTGAAGTAGTCGCCGAAGCTGAAGTTGCCCATCATCTCGAAGAAGGTGTGGTGCCGGGCGGTGAAGCCGACCTCCTCGAGGTCGTTGTGCTTGCCGCCGGCCCGCACGCACTTCTGGGCGGTGACGGCCCGGGAGTAGTCGCGCTTCTCCAGGCCCAGGAAGGTGTCCTTGAACTGGTTCATCCCGGCGTTGGTGAAGAGCAGGGTCGGGTCATTGTGCGGCACCAGCGACGAGCTGGGCACGTGGGTATGGCCCTTGGACTTGAAGAACTCGATGAAGGCGGTGCGGATCTCGCTGCCCGTCATGTACTTGGGCATGGTGCAGGAAACCCCCTTTGGAAAATGAGAACCCCCGCCGCCGACGCGTGTGGCGCGTCAGGGGCGAGGGCTTGCAGCCTTCGCGGTACCACCCTGATTGACCTCCGGAGACCCGGCGGCCATCTCTCCCCAGTGATATCGGCATGGTGGCCGTCCCAGCCTGGGCGAGCCCGTCGCCTCGGTGGGCCCCTCGGGGGCGGCACCGGAATCCCGCCTGCGCAGGCGCCCTCTCAGCCGGCGTGGCGCCCTCTCTGGTGCGTGGCTGCTGGGACCCGGTCTCCCCGTCGTTGGGTTGGACTACCAGCGATTATACCGACGTGCATGGGAGCGTGTCAAGGCGACACCGTGCCGCAGATGGGCCGGCCCGCAGGCTCAGCGCCGCGGGAACAGGGGCTCGCCACGCCGGATGGCGGTCCCCGGCGGCAGACCGCCCCACGCGGTGGCGACCGACCACGGGGTCGACCTGGCCAGCGAGGGGTCGAGCCCCAGCTGCGCGTAGATGCGCTCCGGGGTCTCCACCAGGAAGGGAACAAGAGCCGCTGCGGCGATGCGCAGGCTCTCGGCCAGGCTGTAGAGCACGTCCGCCAGTTCGGCCGACCGGGCCGGATCCCTGGCGAGCGACCAGGGCGCCCGCTCATCCACATACTTGTTGGCCCGCCTGACCAGCTGCCAGAGCGCAGCCAGGGCATCCGCCAGCCGGCAGCCCTCCAGGGCGGCCTCAAGCGCCGCCAGCGCCTCCTCGGCCGCCAACCGCAGCACGCCGTCGGGGCTGACCGGAGCGGGAACCCGGCCGCCCGCGAACTTGTTGATCAACTGGGTGGTGCGGGACAGCAGGTTGCCGAGGTCGTTGGCCAGGTCGGTGTTGACCCGCCGGACCAGGGCCTCTTCGGACCATTCGGCGTCCCCGGCGTAGGGCAGCTCCCGCAGGAGGTAGTAGCGTACGGGGTCGACCCCGTATGCCGAGACCAGGGCGACCGGGTCGACCCCGTTGCCCCGCGACTTGGAGATCTTCTCCCCGTCGATGTGGAACCAGCCGTGCGCCCAGATCTGCCTGGGCGGCTCCAGGCCCAGCGCCGCCAGCAGCGCGGGCCAGTAGATGGCGTGGAAGCGGGCGATGTCCTTCCCCACCAGCTGACGGGCGGCGGGCCAGAAGCTGTGGAAGAGCCGGTCATCCTCGGCCGCGTACCCCAGAGCCGTCAGATAGTTCGCAAGGGCATCGAGCCAGACGTAGATGCGGTGCTCCGGGTCGAAGGGCACGGGGATCCCCCAGTCCACCGAGGTCCGCGAGACGGCGAAATCCTCCAGCCCCTCCCGGAGGAAGGTGAGCATCTCGTTCCGGCGGGAGTCGGGCGTCAGGAAACCGGGCTGCGCCAACAGCCGGCCCACCACGGGGGCATACCGCGTCAGCCGGAACTTGTACGCCGCCTCCTTCGCCCACTCCACCGGCCGGCCGCACTCGGGGCAGAGGCGGCCCTCGATCAGCTTGGACTCGGTCCAGAACGACTCCTCGTACTGGCAGTACCACCCCTCGTATTCGTCTTTGTAGATATCGCCCTGCTCGTACAGGCGGGTGAAGATGGCCTGCACCTGGGTGCGGTGGCGCTCCTCGCTGGTGCGGATGAAGTCGTCGTAGCTGATGCCGAGCCGGTCCAGGGCGAGGCGGTCGGCCGCCGCAATGCGGTCCACCCAGTCCTGCGGGTGAGCGCCGTGAGCCGCGGCCCGGCGCTGAATGTTGATGCCGTGCTCGTCAGTGCCGGTCAGGAACCAGACCTTGCAGCCCCTGGCCCGGTAGTAGCGAGCCAGCACGTCGGCAGCCACCGCCTCGTAGGCGTGGCCGATGTGCAGCAGGCCGTTGGCGTAGAAAATCGAAGTCGTCAGGTACACAGACTCAGACATATGGGGTACCTCCCTTTGGAATGACGCATCATGGGGTCGCTGTCCTGCTCGTGCGCACGCATGCCACCCTCAGACCCGGACATTCGCATGGTCGGCCCCCCTTTCTGCGGGAAGAATGCAGAAGACCCCGTCCCTGACCGCACAGCGCAGGGACGGGGTTTCGCTCCCCGTGGTACCACCCTGGTTCACCCCCTGCTCGCGCAGGAGGCCTCTGCGGGTACGCGGCCGGATGGGGCCGTTATACCCTGGTCCGCTAACGGGGACCGGCCGTCCCGGCCTACCGCCTGCCGCCGGGCCGGGCGGGGCATCGACCTGCGGTTCGGGGGCCATCTTCACGCCCGTCGCCCTCGCCGGCTTGCACCTGACCCGGCTCTCTGTCAGAGGCGCTCCGGGCGCTACTCCTCCCCGTCATCACCTTTGAACGTAACATTAGGGCAAGCGTGTGAAGTTGTCAACACCTGGAGGGCGGCCTCCAGCCTGGTCGTGTACTCCCCCTCGGGCATGCGGGCCAGCTGGGCGAGGGTGAACCCGCTGTCCAACAGGTGGCCCACAGCCCGGTAACCGGCCCAGTACCCCTCCCGCTCCAGCCCGGCCGGTCCCGTGCGCGTCGTGAAGGTCTGCAGGGCGTCTGCGCTGACCTCCTGCAGGCGGGCCAGAACCCCCTGGAAGATCTGCTTCTCCCTCTCCCGGCAGCGCTCGACCCACGCCGGGCCGTCCAGGGTGAGGTAGTGCCACTCCTCCCGCCCGGGCGCCACCGCCCTCGACGTCCATATGGCCATGCCTTCCTGCATGAGCAGCGTGGCGACCGACTTCAGCCAGCCGCCGGGGAACCCGGACAGCCGGTCGTGCAGGACGTGCGCAAACTCGTGCGGCAGGAAGACGGAGGCCTCTTCCTCGCTGAAGGACTCGATCGGGAAGTGAACGGCGGTGTGCTCCCCCATCGACGCGGCCCAGGCGTTGCGGTCCAGCATGCCCACGAAGGCCACGAACAGGATGGACAGGTCCTGGTCGAAGCCCAGCGCCTGTGCGGTGGCGTCCAGGGCCTGCTGGGGATCCGGCCTGAACCCTGCGGCACCCTGGCGGATGCGGTCCATCACCTCCGGGTACCGGTGCCAGTTCTGCTCCAGCAGACTGCGGGCCAGGGCCCTGCCTTCCTCGGTGGGCGGAACCGCAGCGATGTTGTAGTGCTCCAGCCAGAGCCGCCACCGGGTCTCAGGGTCGGCGCTCTCTGCCAGCTCGTAGAACTTGAGGAACCGCGGGGACAGGTCCACCATCCGCAGGGTTGCGGGCATACGCTCCCTCCTGTGCCCGGGCAGCTTCGCCGGGCGCTGATTACCTATGATGACGACGGCCCGGGAGGATGAGTTCGACGAATATTACCGCTTCAGGAGCACTTGCTATGCTTTCGGCGGTTGAGCGCAGGGCTCGCCTGCACGAAGCGACCCCCGCTCCCCTATTCCCGGCATCCAACGCCGCCTCGTCCGGCTGGCTGCAACTCGCCGTCGGAATTCTCCGTCCAACCAGCGAGGTGGTTGCATGCGCCGTTCTACCCTGACCTTGCTCACGGCGGTCGCCATGGCCGCTGCCGTCGGCTGCTCGTCCCCGCCTGCCGCATCGGAAGGAAACCCCGAGGTCCGGGAACTGCATGGCCGGGTAGCCGAGCTCACGGCTGCGGTGGAGGAACTCGAGTACCAGAACCGGGAGCTCGAGGCCCAGGTCGCCGAGCTGGACGCCCGGCGGAGGGAACTGGAGTCCCGGAACGCGGATCTGGCGAGACGGCTCTCCCCGGAGGACCGGGTCGTCGATCTCGTCAACCCGAACTTCCCGCCAGCGGTGGGCGGAGAGCCGGGCTGGGAGTACCACCGGACGCTGACCGCCGACCTGGACGGAGACGGTCAGGAGGAGCGGGTCTCGGTCACCACCAACGCCTTCTGGATGCCGGACGAGAGGGAGTTTGCCTGGGACGACGGCCACCCGTGGCACGTCTACGTGGAGGAGCCGGACGGCACTCGGACCTACCTCTTCTCCAACTGGGTACAGCTGGGGCAGCTGGAGGTGATCCTCGACCGGGAGGGCCCGGGGCTGTTCATCGTCTACAAGCGGGGCGGCGGCATGGTTGTCTACCGCGCAACATACGAGGGCCCCGGCCAGTTCCGGACGGTGCTGGCCTTCGAAATCCCGCTCAGCGACCAAGCCACATGGGCCAACCCGGAGATGTTCTCTAGAGACCCCGAGGTATGATCTGGAATCCTGGGCCGGACGGTACGGAGCCGGCATGCGCAGCCGTCTGCCCCCTGCGGACATCCCGTCTGCCCCTTGGATGAGGCGCCTTGGCGTAAGAAGGCGCCCCATTTCACTGTAACGAACCGCTCCTCACCGGTACTAAACTCATGGACGGAGGTGAGCGGCGGGGATGGCGGAGCGGCTGGAGGACCTGTACGCAGAACTGCATGCGCCGATCTTCCGCTTCCTGGCCGCCCTCACCGGCGATCCCGACGCAGCCGATGAGCTGACCCAGGAGACGTTCCTGCAGGCCATTCTGGCCCTCCCCCGCTTCCGCCGGGAGAGCAGCTCCACCACCTGGCTCTACGCGATCGCACGCAATGTAAATCGGAAACACATGGCAAAGGGACGCCGGCCGCGGCCCGACGAGCCGCCCACCACCCCAGCTGCGACGCCCGCCGAGGTCATCGAGGCGCGCGAGGAGCGCCACCGGCTGGCCCGGGCGCTGGCGACCCTGCCCGAGGCGTACCGGGAGGCCCTGGTGCTCCGGGAGTACCAGGGGTTGAGTTACGCGCAGGTGGGCCAGGTACTGGGGAGGTCGGAGACCTGGGCGCGTGTCACCTGCTTCCGAGCCCGGCAGATGCTGAGAGAGGCCTACCTGCAGCTTGAAGGGGGGCAATCCCGTTGGAAATAGACCTCTGCGCCCTGACGGAGGACCTGCTGCCGCTCTATGCCGACGGCCTGCTCTCGCCGGCCACGCGGCAGGTGCTGGAAAGGCACGCCGCCGGGTGTCCCGCCTGCCGGCAGCGCCTGCGGGCGGGAGCCATCCCACCGCCGCCGGCCGTCCCACCGGCGGAGCCGAGGGTGGAGCGGGCCGCGCGGGACTTCTTCGGTCGCCTGCGCCGCCTCCTGTTCGGCGGGCTGGCGGCAGCCGTGGCGCTGATGGTCCTCGTCGGCAGCCTGAGCTACACCCTGGGGCGCCAGCGGCCGGCGGAGGCGCGGCGGGTTCCCTTTCGGGTGGCAGGCGCCGGGGATCTGGCGGCCCGGGCGATCCCGGGCTGGGAACGCGCCAGCGCGGCCGGCCTGGTGGCGGACCTCGGGATCACGGAGCGCATCCCGGGCACAGACGCCGCGATCACGCTGGAGAGGGCCTGGTTCAGCGGGCGGCAGGTCTACGTGCTGTACACCGTGAGAGCCCCGGAAGGCGGCCACTGGCTGCCGGCCGAGGCACTGCTCCGCGGCGATGACCCCGAACGGCCTCACAGCGAAGGCCGCACCGACTGGAACCGCCTGTCGACCTGGGGCGGCTTCTCGCGGGAGGGGTTCCACTCCGTCCTGATCTTCCGTGCGGTTCCGCCGGTCCATGACGCCTCCCGACTGGAGCTGGTCCTCCGCCAGTGGGCGAGGGTATCGCCCGGCTCCGGCGTGTCCCGGACCGAGACCTTCTGGGCGGACCTGCGCATCCCCATCCCGTGGGACCGGGACTACCTGACCGAGCCCGCCCCTGACGTCCTCTCGTGGCCGCAGCAGCACACCTGGCTCGGGCGCACCCTCGCCCTGGACACGCTGGAGGTGGGCGTCGGCCGGACGCAACTGACCGGCGAGATCACGCTTCCGGAGGGCGAGCGGGACCCGGTTCTGATGGCCTCGCTCATCGTCGGCGGCCAGGAACTGGGCGGGGGCGCCCACACGCTGGAACCCGCCGGCGAGCCGGGGCGGTACCGCTTCACGGCCACCTTCGACGGACCGAACCGGTGGCCGGCGCCCGTGCAGCTCCGGCTCCACGGCATCGGTCTTGCCACCGACCAGACCCTGAAGTGGACGGTCAACTGGGCCAAGTACCGGGGCGACGGCCCAACGGAAGACCGGCTGATGGACCCGGAGGATCAGGTGACAGTCCGCTTCTACGACAGCGAACTGATCAGCATCTACGCCCATGACGGCGGCGTGGCCATCGAGCAGCGGGACCCCGAGCGGAAGGCCCCGTACGTGAGGGCCCACCTGGGCGGCCACGGGCGCGGCTTTCCGGACGACCTGGGGCCGGGGTTTGAGGTGGAGAACGACGCAGGGGAGGTCATCACCAACCTCGGGGGCGGCGGCGGCGCGGTCTACGGCGGCCCGGGACGGAACGGCGTGCGGGAGGGCGTGGCGGTGATGTGGTGGGACGAACTCCCCGAGGCGTTCCGCCAGTCGTACCGGCTGATCATCCGGTACGTGCAGCCCTCCGCGCTGCTGGTGCTGGACGAGACGTGGACGCTGACCGTGGAGGACTGAATAGAGTAGGGGCTGGCCTTTCGGCCAACGCCCCCTCGTCAAACCGGACGTGCAGTTTTCCCGCATCCGGCTTCCGCCGGTCGTAGCCCTA